>CATJWA010000287.1 GCA_949744025.1 uncultured Eubacteriales bacterium | reverse complement strand
TGAGCGACGGGCTTTTCAACGCCGGTGACAAATGGCTCGGCCGCCTGCCGGGCGGCGTGGGCTGCGCTACGATTGCCGCCTGCGCGGGCTTCGGCGCGATATGCGGCTCGGCTCCTGCCACGGCGGCGACCATGGGAGTTGTGGCGGTGCCAAAAATGAAGGAGCTGGGCTATAAGGACACGCTTTCCACCGGAACCGTCGCGGCCGGCGGCACGCTGGGCATCCTCATACCGCCGTCCACGCCGATGATTGTCTACGGCGTGATGGCCGAGGCGTCCATCGGCAAGCTGTTCGCCGGAGGAGTTGTGCCCGGCATACTGCTGGCTCTGCTGTTTATGGCGACCATTTTTATAATAGTAAAGACCAACCCCGACGAGGCGCCAAAAAGTGAGACGCCGGCGAGCATGCGCGAGAAGCTGCTGGCCCTGCGAGAGCTGCTGTGGGTTGTGGTGCTGTTCGGCGTGGTGCTCGGCGGCATGTTCTCCGGCTTTTTCTCCGTCAACGAGTCGGCGGCCATCGGCTGCGTCGTGGCGCTGCTTATCATGATTGTCCGCGGGCGTTTCACGGCGAAAAGCTTTTTAAGCGTGCTGGCGGACTCCATGAAATCGGCATGCATGGTGTATTTTGTAATCATGGGTGCCGACGTGTTCAGCAAGTTCCTGACAATCACTAACCTGACCTCCGCTCTGGCCGGCTTTGTAACGGGGCTTGACATCTCGCGCTATGTTATCATTCTTATCATCATTTTCATTTACGCAATCATGGGCATGTTCATGGACGCTCTGCCGATGATTACGCTCACCGCGCCGATATTCCTGCCCGTGGTTACGGGACTTGGCTTTGACCCCGTGTGGTTCGGCGTTGTGTGCATCGTCGTCATGGAGCTCGGCTTTATCACGCCGCCGGTCGGTATGTGCTGCTACGTCATCTCGGGCGTGTGCAGGGATGTGCCGCTGAAAAACGTGTTCCGGGGCGCGGTGATGTTTGTTCCCGCGATTTTGCTGTGCGCGGTCCTGCTCACGGTCTTTCCTGACCTTGTGCTGTGGCTGCCTAATCTGACACACGGGTAAAGGAGGACGGGCGCATGTTAAAGAAGATTGACAGGGCCTTCTCGGGGCTGTGCGGCGTGTTCGGCGTTATAAGCGTGCTGTGCATCGTCGGCGTTATTGTGCTCATCACGGTGGACGTTGTGATAAGAAAGTTCGGCGGCAATGTAAAGGGCGCGTATGAGATTACGGAGCGTCTGCTCATGTGCTCGGTGTTTTCGGGCCTTGCCTACACCGAGAGCAAACGCGGGCATATCTGTGTGACGATGCTGCTCGGAGCGTTTCCAAGGGCTGTGCGCTTTGTGATTTTCGGCCTTATGCAGCTTGCCAGCTCGGCAATGAGCTTTTACGTGGCCTATGCCGCGTATTCGCAGACTCTCGTTTCGATGAAAACCAAAACCTGCACCACGGTGCTCCAGATACCGCTGTATCCGTTTTACGCGGTTGAGAGCGTGTGCATGGTCCTGTTCGGCTTGGCGCTGCTGTGGGCCGCGGTTAAGAGCTTCGCGGCAATCAGGAACGACGCGCTGGCTGAGGAAATTCAGGGCTCATGGAGCTGACAACAGAAAAAAGCATCGCCCCCGGCTAAAGCCGGGGGCGATGCTTTTTTACCTCACTGCGCGGAAGCGGTATTTCCCCGGAAAAGTTCCATGCCGTCGCCGTGAGGCGCGCGGAAGGTGGAGTTGGTTTGCAGAAAGATTTTCAGCGCGTGCTGGCAGCGTTCGGTTTCAAGCAGATAGCTGAAGCCGTGGCCAGCGTTGGGAACGGTTATGAGCACCTTTGGCGCGAGACAGGCCTCAAAATTCTCGCGCGTGAAGTGCGGAGGGACAAAATTGTCCGCATCTCCGTGGATAAACAGAACGGGCAGCTTGTTCACACGCATGGCGTCAAGCGTGGAGTAATCGCGAAAGCCGTAGCCGGCGAAAATGTGGCAGAACATGTCCGCAATCTCAATAAACGGGTGTACCGGCAGGTGTATCCTGCGCCGGAGCACCTCCCGAAACTCATCGTAGGGCGAGGTGAAGCCGCAGTCGGCTATCACGCCGCGCACGCTCTTAGGCAGCTCGAGCCCCGTTGCCATGAGCACCGTGGTGCTGCCCATGGACAGGCCGCCGAGAAAGATGTCATGCTCCGGTCCAAAGCGGTCGCAGACGTAACGCGCCCAGTCGCGGCAGTCAAAGCGCTCCTTGACGCCGAAGCAGATATACTGCCCGCCGCTGAGCCCGTGCGCGCGCTGAAATACGTTGAGCAGCGAGTAGCCCAGGTCATAGTAGTATTTGTACACGCAGCTGAAATCCCGGTAGCCGTCGCAGCGGTAGCCGTGAAAGAGGATGATGGTGCCGCGCGGGTGGGGATGGTGAAGGTACAGCCCCGCGAGGGGAGTGCCGTCATAGGCGGGCAGGATTATATGCTCTGAGCTCTGAGCCTTGAACCACGCCACGCCGTTGTTTATCGCGTCGGCGTAATTGTCCAGACGCGGGGAGGTTTTCATGCCCCTGCCCTCCGGAAGGCGGACAACGCCCACAAAAAACAGCCAGTAGCCCACGCATATCAACGTAAGTAGCACAACCAGCAGGGCCAGAAGAAAAATTTCCACGCGAAATCACCCCTTTACGGAAATATCGTAGTAATAAGCCACGAGCAGGTCAACGCAGGCGCCGTAGCTCTGGAGTCCGAGCGTCTGGCCGTAGCTGTGCAGAAAGCCGGTGTACACCGTGTCGGAAACCGTGGACACGGGCGTCTCGTACTTTTCCCAATAGCGGTTATTGTCACTCAGGTCGGCTTTTACGCCCTCGCTCAGGGAGGAGTATACCTCGCTCCAGGCGTCGCGGTCGGCGCGGCTGAGCGCGTTGCCGAGATGTATGTAGGCCAACAGGCAGGCGGAGTAGCAGTATACGGGGTCTCCGTTTTCAAGGCAGGCGAGCACGGCGGCAAAGTTGGCCTCGTCCTCGGCGGCGACGCCGCGCTGGTGCGCCAGCTCGTGGGCAATCGTGGAGGGTATCATGCACGCGGGAGAGGCCACGTTTATGTTTGCCTCGCCCGTAAAGGGGAAGAAAAATCCGGTAAAGTTGAGGTAGCTCATCGCCTCGGAGAACATGAACGGCTTGGCGCGCAGAGCGTCTCCGGCAAGGCAGGGCACAAGGCGCTCGGCCTCGGCGTAAAGCGTCTCGGACGCGGCGAACACGGCGTCCATGTCCTCGTCAAACAGTCCGTTTTCGTCTCTTTGCACCTGACCGCCGTATTGGTTCAGCAGCCCGGCAAACCAGCGCGTGACGCTCTCCAGCCGCTCGGTGCTCACGGGCTGAGAATGAATTCCGCTCTGCGTCTCGAAGTCGGAGGTGTAATAATACACGCCCCACAGAAGGCAGAAGCCGGCGTAGACGGCCAGCACCAGCGCTGCGCCCGTAAATATCAGGCGGTAGATACGCGCGGCCCAGCCGCCGCGGCGCACCGCCGTTACAAGGCAGAAAACGGTATAGGCCAGAAAACCAAGTATTGCCGCGGCAATCAGGACTCCTGCCATCGAAAACGGCAGGGCGTTGAGCGCGTGTGCGGAAAAGCGGTGCCACGGCCGGGTTACATGCGCGCTGACCCAGGTCATAAGCGCGAAATTACCGCGAAGGGCAAAGTAAGCGAGCGTGAGCGCCAGGCCCAGAAGCGCGACGGCGTGCCTTACGGGACACAGGGCGAACCATCGGAGAAATATGTTTTTTCGTTTTGCGCCCTGCTCCGGCATGTCGTCACCACTCTTTGCGAATTTCGCGCAATATTGCTGCGCAAAATACATTATATTATTTTTTGCGCCCGCATGCAACAGAAAATGTTCATGAGAGCAGATTTGTCAAGGGTATTTTCAACTTTTGGAAAACTATTATCTGCAAGCTGTAAACATCATGTCACCCCGAGTACATCTGTCTGTATAATATTTGCCAGATATATTTTGAGGATCATTAACACATAGCATGGCTGTTCCATAATGTATTTCGCTTCTATCCCTAAATTCAGTTATAGGTTCATTTAGGTAACAATAGGTTAATTGCGTTTCACCAGATATATCATCCAAAGAGGCGGAAACTGACCCACTCCTACTCTCACCGCTTTTCATTATAACGTGAATAGATAGAAAAGTTTGCTGTATATCAAGTGTTGCACTCCGTTCAACACCATCATAGGAGGATTTCAGAGTTCCACTATAATGCTTTTTTAGAACGGGAGTCCCCAAAGGGATTATCCTCCAGACCCACTTTTCATATATGGCCATTACAACAGCAGAAAGGGCTATAGCTTCACCCGCATACCCATATAACTCGTATAAAGAGATTTCTACAATTATTTCCTGCCATGACAGAAAGCACCTTATAGCAAACAAAATCAAAGTAACCCATACTGTTATTTGGGAAAAACGCTTAAATTGCTCGCTCATATTATTTAAGCCCCATTCACATCGTATTCAAAAAACACAACAAGAATATCGATGAAGTTTTCATAGGTTTTTGCAGATGCCTGAGTCGGACAGAGGGATTTAATAACATTAGCTTCTTTGTATGTCAAGAAATCCGCTTTATGTGCCTGAAGATAGTTCAGCACTTCTTCAAAAGCCAAACCATACAGACTCCACTTCTTAAAAATTTCATCTGGGATATTCCAAAGGAGGGATTCCACCCCGAAAGAGGAAACGTCGTTTGCATAAGGAAATCCGTAACTACTCAACAGCAACTTCATATTTTTTATTATGCGGACCATTTTCTTGTAATAGTGGTTTGTTGCAACATTTTTCTGCCTGCCATTTGCGATATGCTGCTCTGGATAGTTAATAATCCTCCCACCGCTGTCTGGAAATATCACAACACCCCCAACATAATTCGACTTGTCTTGTCGGTAGTCGCCTCTGTAATCTCTATATCTCATACAGGGAACAGTATCAGCATCTTTCCGATATGTATTACCATGTACCTTGATGGACTTATCTCCTCTTTTTACATCATGTCCGAATTTGATTGTCAAACATTCCTGAACTTCGTCCTTAAAACTCTTTGATGCTACTGCGGGGGAAGAAAAACCATAATCTAACCCAGATTGTCCAATTCGATATTCAGGTTGAAATGTTTCCTCTTGTATAACAGCAATATCCACATCACTTTGGGTTCTTACATTTGTATTGTTTGCATATGAACCTTGAATGAACATCTTGATTTTTCGCCAATCTTTGGTTCTCCGCATTTCTAATGAATACGCATACGTATCGCTATGCAATAGTACAATCTCTCGATTTTCATCAGAAAAGCCAAGACCCTTTAAGGCATCCCGTATCATTTTGATAGCATTGAGACATTGTTGATTTTCGGTATCGCTAAGCGGAGCAGCATAGCGTTTCAATGTACTTTCTGTAAATTTCATTTAGCATCCTCCCGAAATTGTTTTTAGATAATTCCAAAAAACTTTTCGTAATACGCTTTCAGCCGGTCAATCACGCCTTGCTTTTTCGCAGTACGATTGCCTCCGCCAAAGCGTGAAACCGGCGGCATGAGTCTGTCAATATCCGTTCCGTTGGTCTTGAGTTCCCCAGCTTGAAAGGCGTTTCCGATAAACCGCCGTGTTTCCTCCGGCTTGAGTTTTTCCTCAGCGATCATAGCCGTCAGTTCTTGCTCTCGCTGCTGAATTACAAAGTCCCGCCATTCCTGGAACGCGTCATCTACCTCATTGATATCGGCAACGAAGTCCGCAATC
>CATJWA010000286.1 GCA_949744025.1 uncultured Eubacteriales bacterium | reverse complement strand
TTCGCCAACAGCAGCAGCAACAGATGATCCGTGAGCAGCAGCGTGCCCGCCAGCAGCAGATCCGCCAGCAAATGGGCGCGCCCCAGCCTATCCGCAAGGGATGGAACTATGTTCCGGGTCAGCAGATGCAGGCCCAGGGAACGCAGGCCGGGAGGCCTGTCCCGCGTTCGGCAGAGGCCGGTCTTGTGCCGATCCGCAGCGGCGGCGCCATTGTTCAGAGCGCGGTTGGATCAGCGGGCGCCTTCCTTTTTGGGATGGCCGCGCTGAAAAGCCTTGCCCAGACGCTTGCTTATATCGAGATCGGCGGCATCCTGCGCACCTCGGTGCTGGGGTCGCTGTGCGCTTTGTGCGTACTGCTGCTGATCGTCGGGATGAGCAACGTCAAGCGCGCCAAGCGCTATAAGAACTATCGAAGCATTCTGCGCGGACAGGACTTCTGCAAAATTTCCGATATTGCCTCGACGATGGGGGTGTCGGAAAAGCGGACGGTGCAGGATTTGGAGCGGATGCTGGAGCGCCGCTATCTGCCGGAGGGCTATTTTGACGAGCGCCATACCTGCATCATCCTCAACAAGCCGACCTATCAGCAGTATCTGGCCACCAGAGAGAATGCCCGCCAGCAGCAGCTGGCCGCAGAGGGCAATCCGTCCCAGGCAGCCCTTGCCCAGATGAAAGCGGAGGGGAGCCGCTATATCTGGCGCATCCGCGAGATCAACGCCGATCTGCCGGAAGCGGAAATTTCCGAACGGCTTGACGAGCTGGCAGAGATTTGTCAGAAAATTTTCACCTATATTGAGGAGCATCCGGAAAAGCTTTCGGATATCCGCAAATTCATGTCCTATTATCTGCCGACGACGCTGAAGCTTTTGGAGGCCTACCGCGATCTGGAACAGCGGGGGCTGGAAACCGCCGAGGTCAAGGCGACCAAAGCGGAGATCAAAAGCGCGCTGAAAAATATCAAGCTGGCCTTTGAAAACCTCTACGCCGACCTGGTCAAGGATGACCTGATGGATCTTTCAGCGGACATTTCGGTGCTGGAAGCGATGCTGACCCAGGAAGGGCTGATGGGGGAGGAGGATTTTGCCGTCCC
>CATJWA010000285.1 GCA_949744025.1 uncultured Eubacteriales bacterium | reverse complement strand
GAAGGTCATAATCATCAGCATCGTCGGAGCTTGGTCAAAGACGGCGTTCCAGCCCATGTAGGGGTGGTAGGTCAAGGGGGTCTCCAGCGCCTCATAGCGGTCCGTTATAAACTCCCGCTCCGCCGGCGTGAAATTTCTGGAGTTTTCGGGAGTGCTGAGCCACTCGAGCATTTTCTGGGTGCGCAGTGCGTAAAAACTGTCTGCGTCCTCGGGTTTTAGGCTGTCGAGGGCGTAGTAGTCGAACTCCTGAAAGTCCGTGCAGGCCACGGCGCAGAGGTCGCGGATATCGCGGTAGCCTTGGGTGAGGCAGTAGATGTAGTTGCTGTCGGTAACATCTGTTGACTGCCATTGCGGCAGGGCTTTCAGGCGCGCGTTTTCCTCGATTATCCGGCGCAGCATCTCCTCCGTCAGCGGACCCTCGTACTGTGCCATGTCCGCGCGAAGGTGCGCGGCGGCCGCGCGGCCGGAGATGTGGCGCACGCCGTACTCGGCGTTTTCATCGGGGATAGAGTAGCTGACGGTGTTCAGCCCGATGAAGACGCACACCGCCGTCAGACCTGCCAATATCAGCAGGACAATCTGGTTTATGCGCCGGGAGAAAATCTTTTTCAGCTCGTAGTGCGTCATTCCAGCTCACCTCCCGTCTGGCCGAAGTAGGACAGGAACACGTCCTCAAGCGTGGCCTCGGCCTGCTCCGCGTTTGGGAAGGGCGGCTCGGCGGAGAGTATGCGAAGCTGTGCCCCGCCGCCGGCAAGGCGGACATTGGCGACCTTGTACTCCCGCTCAAGGTGCGCGGCCTGCTCCCGCGGCACGGTGCACAGCCACACGCGCTCGGGCATCGCGGCAATGAGCTCCTGGGTGCTGCCGCTGTGGAGAAGCTCGCCGCCGCGCATGAGGAAAATTTCCCCCGCGATGTACTCCACGTCGGAGACGATGTGCGTGCTCAGCAGCACCAGCCGGTCCTGGGCCAGCTCGCTTATGAGATTGCGGAAGCGTATGCGCTCGTTGGGGTCCAGTCCCGAGGTGGGCTCGTCTAAGATGAGAATCTGCGGGTCGTTGAGCATAGCCTGGGCTATTCCGAGCCGGCGCTTCATGCCGCCGGAGAAGGTCTTGGTTTTCTTTTTGTGAGCACTCTCCAGCCCCACGCTGTGGAGCAGCTCGCCGGTACGCCGCCGCGCGGCGGCGGGGCTCAGCCCCTTTATCGAGGCGACGTAGAGCAGATAGTCCTCGGCGGAAAAGTCCGGGTAGCAGCCGAAGTCCTGGGGCAGATAGCCTAAAATTTTCCGGTAGTTCGCGCCCATCTGAAAGATGTCCGCGCCGTTGAGGGTGATTTGTCCCTCGCTGGGCGGTATGAGCGTGCAGAGCATACGCATAAGCGTGGTCTTGCCCGCGCCGTTGACGCCCAGCAGGCCGTAGACGCCAGAGGACATGGCGCAGCTGACGCCGTTTACAGCGGTGAAGTCACGAAAGCGCTTTGTAAGAGCGTTCAATCTCAGTTCCATACAGGTTCACTCCAATTCTCGGAAGATTTAATAAGTCGGCGGAGGCAGTAGCCCAGCCAGGCGGCGGCGAGGAGCAGCAGTACGGCCCAGACGGCGGCGGAAACGCGCTCATACAGCTCACGTCGCATCACGACGCCGGACCACAGCGCGGTGTAGACCATGCACAGCGCCACGGCCAGGGCTTCGGATCGCAGACGGCTTGAGCACAGCAGGCTGAAGCAGATGCAGCAGCTTACCGTGAAGGGCAGCAGCAGCTCATAGATAAGCGCGGCGAGCACCATGCGTCTGGAGCCGAGGGCCAGCGCGCAGAAGACGCTCAAAAGGCACAGGTCCACCACGGCGAAAAGTGTCAGGCGCGCGCTGTATATCCCGCGCAGGCCGAAATAGGACGCGCTCTCCACCTCGGTGGAGCGGCTGCTGACGTTTTTCCACAGCTCCGGCAGGGCCGCCACGGCCAGCAGAGGAGCGACAGCTCCGGTGAGCGTGCGTACATCCCGCGCGCTGCCGGGCAGGGACAGCAGGCACCACAGCGCCGCTAAAAGCGCGGCCTGAATGAGCCACCAGCGCTTTTGCACGGTGCGCGCCTGGGTCAGAAGAAAATCGAAATAGGATATCTCGCGCCGTGACTGTGAGGCGTAAAATTCCCGTATTGCCGCCTCCGCAGCACGCTCGACGGCCTCGGGCCGCGGCGCGTCGGCGCGCCCCGCCTCATAAAGTCTGCGTTCAAGACTTTTCATGACTCGTCCTCCTGTAAAAGTAGTTTTAGCCGCCGCTTTGCCTGGGAGACGCGGTATTTCACCAGCGGCAGGCCGATGCCGAGGATATGTGCGATTTCCCGCAGCTTCAAATCCTGAAAATAGTGCAGGACAATCACCTCGCGCAGCTCCTCCGGCAGGGCGTCCACCGCCGCGGCAAGATCAAGATGCCGGTCGGTGTCGGCCTCGGGAGCGGCGGCGTTCTCGGGCAGTTCCGCGCCCTGCTCGCCCCCGCCGCGGCGATAGAAGTCCGCGCACAGGCTGCCGGCTATGACGTAGAGGTAGTTTTTCGCCTTTCCGCTGTGGCGGTAGCTCTCAAAGCCGCGGAAAAAGCGCTCGAAGGTTTCCTGCGTCAAATCCTCCGCGTCGGCAGGGGAGGGGAGCCGGCGCAGGCAGTAGCGGTATATGTCGGGGTAGTATTTGCGTACAAAGGCGTCAAGTGCCTCGTCGCTGCCCGCTCGCATCTGCCGTATGAGCCTTGAATCCTCGTCCATTGACCGCCCTCCCCTCTGCCGTGAAAGTACTTTCATTTAGCATAACGCGGAAATGGGTGAAAAAGATAGTGGGAAAATAAAAAATACCGCAGACGAAGGGGAAAACTTTATAAAGAAGTTAAGTGCAAGACAAACTGTAATGGTTTGTCTTGCACTTTATATACTGTGTAACCCACTGAGACACTTTAAGGGAAAGTGTCTCAGTGGGCGAGATCGATAAGCCGGGATTTACTGAATGGTTTGTAAAAAGTCTTCTACTTCTTTGTTGAATGTAATGTGTCTCTTATTTGCAATAAAGTGATTCCCTTTAATAATCGATAATTTCGCATTCGGTATATTTTTTGCAATCTCTTTTGTGTGGGATGGACGAATTATGTCATTGCTGCCGCAAATCACGAGCGTAGGGGCTGTTATTTTTGACAATTCGTTTCGTTCAATATTCGGATCATTGACCATTAATCCAAGCATTTCCGCATTCTTTTCTGCCTCAGGCGATTTTGAAGCAAAGTGCCTTGCTGTTTTGTATCCTATTTCTATTGGCAGCTGTGTCGTTATTTTTACCCCTCTCGGATTCAAATTTCCACCATTTAATATCAATGCCTTTACCCTGTTTGGATATTTTATGGCAAATTTCATTGCTATATTTGCTCCGTCTGAAAATCCTAAAATAATTGCCTCTGAAATTTTCAGATCTTCCATAAAATCGTATAAGTCACAGGAAAACTGCTCAATCGTAAAAGGCTTTGTACCTCTTGGCGATCTGCCATGGCCCCGCGTGTCTAAAGCAATCATTCTGTATCTGTTGCTGAAATAATCGAATTGATTCTTGAAATAGGAACCATTCTGACCGTTGCCGTGCAAAAGGATAAAAGGCTCTTTATTCCCTTTTTCCTGATAATATAAAGCGATATCCATTTATGCTCCCACCACCCAAATTCCCGTTTGTCGATGAGTTCATTATAAAACAACACCCGCTGAAAGGCAACTGCTTCTCAGCGGGTATGAACATACTTATGTCAGGTTGACAAAAGACTCTGGTATTTTGTTACTTTATAGAAAAGTCTCATGGAGTTTAGGGCTCGTGTACGAACCAGCGGCGGCCTATCTTTTGAAGCATATCAGTAATTCTCTGCCCGCAGCTCAAAATACGCCTGAGGATGGGCGCAGACGGGACAGAGCTCAGGCGCGGCGGTGCCGACGATGATGTGTCCGCAGTTGCGGCACTCCCAGACCTTCACCTCGCTTTTTGCAAAGACCTGGGCGGTCTCGACGTTTTTCAGCAGGGCGCGGTATCGCTCCTCGTGGTGCTTTTCAATTTCGCCGACCATGCGGAATTTAGCGGCCAGCTCGGGGAAGCCCTCGGCGTCGGCTGTTTTGGCAAATCCGTCATACATATCGGTCCACTCGTAATTTTCTCCGTCTGCCGCGGCGGCGAGGTTGGCGGCGGTGTCGCCTATGCCGCCGAGCTCCTTGAACCACATCTCGGCGTGCTCCTTCTCGTTGTCGGCGGTCTTTGTGAACAGGGCGGAAATCTGCTCGAAGCCCTCCTTCTTCGCCTTTGACGCGAAGTAAGTGTACTTGTTGCGTGCCTCCGACTCACCGGAGAAAGCGGCCTGCAAATTCTTTTCGGTCTGGGTGCCTGAATACTTGTTAGCCATTTTAAATTATCCTCCAAACAAATTTTATCCGCGCGCCGCGCGGCGGGAATCAGACGGTAGTTTTCACAAAATCAGAGGCGGGATGCTTGCAAAGCGGGCATACAAAATCGGGTGGAAGCTCCTCGCCTTCATAAATATATCCGCAGACGGAGCAGCGCCAAGCTGTTTTTCCTGCTGCGGCGAGCTTTTCAGGCTTAGGCTTTATCTCAGACTGATAGTAGGCGTAGGTGGCCGAATCTGCGGATGAAAGGACCTCCATATCGTCAATAGATGCGATGAACAGCGTGTGGCTGCCGAGGTTTAGGGACTGCTCTACACTGGCACTGATAAAGGCGTTGGTGCCGGCTGTTACATAATAAAGCCCGTTGGCGCTGCGCATGCACGGGGAGTAGCCGGCAAACTTGTCCACCGTGCACCCGGACTGAAAGCCGAAATGGCGGAACAGCTCAAAATCCGCGCCGGTGCTTATAACCGAGAGATTGAACCTGCCGCTTTTCTCAACAAGCTCGCGCGTGTAGTTGGAGTTTATCACGGAGATGCTTATTCTGTTCGGCTCGGAGGCTACCTGTCCGGCGGTATTTATTATACAGCCGTTATCCCTGCCGTCCAGCTTGGAGGTGAGAACGAACAGTCCGTAGCTGAGCTTGTACATAGCTTTTTTATCCATGCTGTAATGAGGCTCCTTTCAGGTCATTGCCGCGCCATCCACCCGCAGGACGATACCGGTGACATAGGAGGCCATATCGCTGGCAAGATACAGGTAAGCGTTGGCGATGTCCGCCGGCTCGCCGGGACGGCCGAGGGGTATGCCGGCGGAGACCCTGTCAATCATCTCCTGCGGCAGGGCTGCGAGCATATCAGTTTTTGTCACGCCGGGTGCTACGGCGTTTACGCGGATGTTGTCCCTGGCCAGCTCGCGTGCAAGAGACTTGGTCATACCGTTTACGGCGAATTTAGTCGCGGGATAGCCGCAGCCGGAGGGCTGGCCGTATTCGCCGACCATTGAGCTGGTGCTGATGATAACTCCGCCGCCCTGCGCCTTCATGATTCTTGCCGCGGCCTGAGAGCAGACGAACACGGCCTTGAGGTTGAGGTCGAGGATGTTGGAAAACTCCTCAAGCGTGTAGTCGTAAAGACTGGTGCGCGAGGAAATGCCGGCGTTGTTAGCTAAAATGTCCAGAGAGCCGAAGCGCGCTCTTACAGACTCAAACGCCGCCGACACAGCCTCGGGAGAGCAAAGGTCGGGCCAGATGCCCATAATGCGGTCGCTGTACTCGGTAAGCTGGGCCAGGGCCTTGTCAACAGATTCCTTGCGGGAACCGGCTATGGCGACATTGGCTCCGTTTTCCAGATATTTTTTTACGATTGCAAGTCCGATTCCCCTTGTACCGCCGGTGACTACGGCTGTTTTGTTTTTTAACATAAAAAGCTCCTTTCATTTCATGCGCTGCCTAAATCGCGTCTATTTCCAGTGGCAGAAAAAGCGCATCTGCAATTTTAAAATTATCGTATTACACGGTTCCGGAGTTTGTCAAGCTAAATCAAAATCTTGACGAAGTATTGCGTAAGAGACACATTTTTTTGCCTTTGCAAGAGAGCGGCTGGATAAAACACTCCCTTGCTGAGTATAATGCGTCCACAGGAGATTTAGACAAACATAAAAGAAGGATATGTTTGCGGCGCCGGATATGGGCGGTCATGTGCGGCGCGGGCAGTGCGCCGGGCAGGCTCCGCGGGGCCGCGGAGGCGCTCGGGCCGATGGGGGAACAACACATCTACTGGGAGGTTTGTCATGTCTTCTGCTTTCAAAACCGATTTCCTCAAGCTCCACTCCTGGGCCG
>CATJWA010000284.1 GCA_949744025.1 uncultured Eubacteriales bacterium | reverse complement strand
GCAAACCCCGCCGCGCGCGCCGCCTCAAAGGTAATGCCGCCCTCGGAGTGGTCGCTCTTGGCCATGTTCAGGTAAAAGCTGCACACAAGCCCGTGCGCGGCCCAGGGCAGCCCCACCATCGAGCTGAGCCACGGCAGCGCCCCCATGTACCCCGCCCTGACGCAGTACCCCGCCAGCAGCAGCCCTCCGGCCGTCACCATCCACAGCAGCGCTCGGATATCCGTGATAAGCCGCTTGGAAAAATCCATCACTCCCTCGCCTTTTCAAGCGCTCGCTTGGCCATGATGGCTGCCTGATAGCGCGGCACCAGCTCCATGGGCCTCGTGCCGTCCGTTATCCCCATCGTCACAGCCTCGGCCAGCTCCTCACGCGCCCAGTCCGGCGCCGGCTGGCCGGCCAGATACTCGTTCAGCTTTCTGTAAATCTGCTCTCCTGTCATGTTCTCCTCCTCATAGTCCCAGATTCCCGCAGCGTCCATGTCCGCGCACTCGTCGATGTCCACGCCCACGCCGGCCACGATTTTGCCCCACTGCGCCTGATAAACGTTCATGTGCTCGCTTTTCTTCCCGTAGCTCCAGCCCACGCATTGCCAGAACGCCTTGCAGGCCCCGCGCCGCGCCATCTCCTCAATGACGCTGTACGGCCCGTAAACTCCGATCTCGTACTCCGCGGTGTTCCTCCGCGCCGCTGTCAGATACGCCTCTATCGCGTCCATGTCCGAGCTCTGCGCCCCGAAGTCCACGGCGAAGTAGATTATCCCGCTTGCCGGCATCGCTATCTCACGCGCGCAGCCGAGCGCCCTTGCTCCGTCTGACGCTCCCGCGGCCGCTCCGCCCTTCGCCCGCTCCGCCGTCGTCTCCCACACAGTCAGAAGCTTGAGCCCCGCCGCGGTTACCGCCGCGGCCTCGCCCTTCGTCAGCGCCTTGTATCTGAGGCTTCCGGCCTCCGGCACCAGATATCGCCCGACAAACTCGTAGCCCTCGGACCTTATCTGCCGCGCCTTTACCGCCGTGAGCCTCGCCGCCGTGTCAACACCGAGCACCATCACGCCGCCTCCCCTGCCGTCAGCGCGCTGTTGAGCTCGTACACAGCCGCCTCAATTATCGCGTCTAACTTCGCCTCGTCGAGCGTGACCCCATGCTCCCGCAGCCAGCCGAGCACATACTCCTTCTTCTCCGCGCCCCTGCCCGGCCCTGCGTAAACCTGCTCCGCCGCCGACACCGCAATCTTCACCCACGCGCTTATCTCCGCGCGCTGCTGCGCCGTCGTCCTGCTGCGTATATACGGAATCACCACCGCCGTTATAACCACGCCCACCAGCGCGAAAACGGCCTCAAAAATCCCCGTAAAATCTGTCATATCAAACCTCCTCGTCATGCGCCGCCCTGTTCAGGTGCTTTTCCAGCCTTGAGAGAGCCTCCGTCACAGGCCCGTTGCAGCCCTGCTCCCTGAGTCCCTTCAGGCAGGCCAGCACCCCGAAGCATATCACCGTCTGCTCCTCCAGGATTGCCGCCAGCTCCCTGCTCTGCCTCTTATCCCGCTCGACAAACCTCATGCACCACAATACCGCGCCGCCTATTCCTCCCAGCGCCGTGAGCACGGCCGCCGCCGTAATGATGGTCTGCGCGCCTATCGTCACTTCCATTGTATTTCCTCCGGCAAAATAAAGTTCCCCGCCGCCTCTCAGGCCTCCATCGCGCCCCAGGTCGCGGCCAGCGCCTCGAGCCTTGTCCAGCTTGCGCACGCGCTCTCAAGCTCCGTCCATATCGGCGTCCTGTGGCTCACCGTCACCGCCTGCGCCGCGCTCACGCTCCAGCCGCCAAAGACAAGCGTCGCCTTAACCGTCTTTGTCCCCGCCTTGAGCCCTCCGCTCGGGCTGAACGAAACCTGCCCCGTTGTAACCGGAAAGACGAAGCTTTTGCCGCCGTCCCCCACCGTTGCCTGCATCGTCATGCCCGCCGGCGCGAACGCCTCCGCGGCAAAGCAGTTGCCCGAATACGCCTTTTTCGCCGGCGGCGTCACAATGCGCAGGGCCTTAAGCTCAATTCCGCTGCTGCGCGGCAGGGCCCGTATCCTCGCCGGAAAGCTTGACGCTCTGACCTTCGCCGTCGAGCCCTCCCGCTCGCGTATTGCCTGCGCAATCTCCGAAAACAGCTCCCCAAGCCCCATCAGTACTCGCCCTCCATCGCTCCCGTAACCGCCGCGGCAATCGCGGCGTCAAGCTCACTCGCCGTCACAAATTCCGTGTCCACCGCCGCGGCCCTGCCCAGGGTGTCAAAGCCCACAAGCTGCCCCTCCTGTCCGGAAAGCCTGTCCTGCTTTCCCGCCAGCGCCTCGCGGAGCCTGCCCCAGAAATGCGCCAGTCCGCCGCTGTCCAAAAAGCCCACTTAAAATCACTCCCCGCTCATAACCGCGTCAATCTCCGCGTTGCTGATGCTCTGAATCTCAAAGGACTCGCCCAGCGCGTCCCAGCTCTCGCCCGTCCATGCGTAGTTCATCCCCGTGGCCTCGACGTTCCAAACGTCGCCCGTCACATTTCCCTCCGCCGGCAGCGCCGCGAAGTTCGTCACGCTGCCCTTGAAGCGGTAGAGGCTCGCCAGATCGCTCTTGAGCGCCACATCCGGCTTGTTCTGGACATTCGACCAGTCCACCGCGCCCGTC
>CATJWA010000283.1 GCA_949744025.1 uncultured Eubacteriales bacterium | reverse complement strand
CTATCAGCGGCGCCGCCGCCCTGATTATCTCCGCCCTTCTCTGGGCCTGCTTCTGCTTTACCTTCGACATTCGCTTCCTCCCAAGCTCTCCCGCCCATCAGTCCGCGGCACAAAATTCCGCCAAACAGATAATCAGCGGCATAAAAATCCTGAAATATCCGTCCCGCCGTCAAAAAACTGTTGACAGTTTTAAAATAAATGATAGAATCAAAATTAGAGTTGATTCTATTTTTGACTTAAGAGCTTATTTTAGAAAAATATAGCATAAAACCCGCGGTTTTGTAAAGCCAAAATTTTTTGAAGGAGGAAGCAGACATGAACACAACTCTCTCGGGACTAAAGGTAGTGGAGCTGAGCACCTTTATCGCCGTGCCGGCCTGCGCGCGTTTTTTCGCGGATAACGGCGCGGACGTGATAAAGGTCGAGGCCAGGGGCGGCGACGCGGTGCGCTGGAACGGCACCAGCGAGGGCCGCAGCGACAGTCCCTATGAAAACACGACCTTTGACCTTGAAAACGCGAACAAGCGCGGCATCGTGCTAAATCTGAAAAGCGCCGAGGGCAGGGAGATTCTCTTTAAGCTCCTTGACGGCGCGGACGTCTTTCTCACCAACTGGCGGCCCCAGGCTCTGGAAAAAAACGGACTTACATACGACGCTCTGCACGAGAAATTCCCCAAAATGGTGTACGGCACGCTCACCGGCTACGGCGACAAGGGCCCCGACAAGGACCTGCCCGGCTATGACTTCACGGCCTACTGGGCCCGCGGCGGCGTCATGGACTCCCTGCGCCAGAAGGACGAGTGGCCGATAAACCTCATCCCCGGCATGGGCGACCACCAGGCCGGCCTGTTCCTCGCCGCGGGCGTGATGGCCGCGCTTTTCAACGCCCAGCGCACCGGCGTGGGCGAGCGCGTGAGCGTCAACCTGCTGCACAGCTCCATCTGGGTGCAGTCCATCATGCTCCAGGCCGCGCAGTACACGGACATGGGCCAGAAATATCCCATCTCCCGCCGCACGGCCGACAACCCCTTCAACTGCGCCTACAAGACGCGCGACGGCCGCTTCATGCAGATTTCCATGCCGCCGTTTGACATGTTCTATCCGAAGTTCATGCCCCTGATAGGCCGCGCCGACCTCGTCGGAAACCCGCGCTACACCATGGATAATATTACCAAAAACAAGCTTCACTCGGAGTTTATAGACATTCTCACGGAGGCTTTTGAGCAGAAAACCGTGGCCGAGTGGGACGAAATTCTCACGGAAAACGACATCCCCCACTCCGTCGCCCAGTCCTGGGAGGAGGTGCTTGCCGACAGGCAGGCCCGCGCCGCGGACGTGTACTACGAGATGGACTATCCCACCGGCAACACCCGCTCGCTGGTGCGCCAGCCGATATTCATCGGCGCCGAGCTGCCCGAGTACAAAATGGCTCCCCTGCTCGGCGAGCACAGCGAGGAGATTCTCCGCCAGCTCGGCTACGGCGAGGAGCAGCTCGCCGCGCTGCACGACTCGGGCGTGTACAGCACCTGGGACGACCTGAAGGCGCAGCACAATGGCTGACATACTGACCATGGGCGTGGACCTCGGCTCCACCACGTCCAAGTGCGTGATACTGCGAAACGGCGCCGATACGCTCTCAAGCGCCATAGCCCAGGCGGGAGCCGGCACCGGAGGCCCCGCCCGCGCCGTGGCCGAGGCGCTGGACAAAGCGGGCCTGACGCGTCCCGAGATAACCGCCGTGACCGCCACGGGCTACGGGCGCAATACCTTTGCGGGGGCTGATTTCGTCGTCAGCGAGCTGAGCTGCCACGCCGCCGGCGCCCACGCGGTCTTTCCCGAGGCCCGCACTGTCATAGACATCGGCGGACAGGACGCGAAGGTGCTCAGAACAGGCCCGTCCGGCACGCTGGAAAACTTCATCATGAACGACAAATGCGCCGCCGGCACGGGCCGTTTTCTGGATGTGATGGCCCGCGTGCTGGAGCTGGACGTGTCCGAGCTGGCGCAGTACGACGCCCGAGCCGAATCCGCCGTGACTATCAGCTCAACCTGCACGGTGTTCGCCAAGTCGGAGGTCATTTCCCAGCTCGCCGGCGGGGTTGATTTGTGCGCGCTCATAGCGGGCATACACGCCTCCGTCGCCGTGCGCACGGCCAGTCTGGTCAAGAGGCTCGGCCTCGTGCCGCCGCTGGCGATGACCGGCGGCGTGGCGCAGAACGCCGGAGTGGTCCGCGCGCTGGAAAAGGAGCTGGGCCAGCCCATCTCCGTCTCCCCCATCGCCCAGCTCAACGGCGCATACGGCGCGGCGCTGTATGCGTGGAAAAAATTAGGAAAGGATGATTGAAATGCCTGAAACCGCCGAGAAAAAGCCGGCGAAAATTGTCCTGCGCGAGCTTCAGGACAAGATTGCCCAGGACGCCTGGGATGCCAAAATGAGGGGTGAGAAGGTCGGCTGGTGCGCCTCCAACTTCCCGCAGGAGATAACCACCGCCATGGGCATACCCGTGGTGTTTCCCGAGAACATGGGCGCGGCCGTGGGAGCCAAGGGCGGCGGAGAGCGCATGTGCCGGCACGCCGAGGACATGGGCTATTCCGGCGACCTGTGCTCGTATTCGAGGATAAACCTTGCCTACACCGACCTGAAAAAATGCGAGGAGCTGGAAATTCCCTTCCCGGACTTCCTGCTGTGCTGCAACAACATCTGCAACTGCATGATAAAGTGGTATGAAAACCTCGCGCTTGAGCTTGACATTCCGCTGATTCTCATTGATATTCCCCACCTTGACGCGATGGAGTGCGACGCCGAACGTGTGCGCTACATCCGCGCTCAGTTTGACGAGTGCATCGCGCAGCTTGAGCGGATAACGGGAAAGAAGATGGACTACGACAAGCTCAAAAGCGTGATGGACGTGTCCCAGCGCTCGTCGCGGGCATGGCTGCGCGCGGTGGACTACATGCGGTGCGAGCCCTCGCCCTTCTCCGGCTTCGACATCTTCAACAACATGGCCGTGGCCTGCGTCGGGCGCGGCACCGTCGAGGCCGCGGAGGCCTTCGAGTACCTTGCCGACGAGTACGAGGAGCTGGCCAGGCAGGGCAAAAGCTCCTTCAAGGGGGAGGAGAAATACCGAATACTTTTCGAGGGCATCGCCTGCTGGGCCAACCTGCGCTTCACCTACAAAACCCTGCAAAGCCGCGGAATAAACCTGACCGCCTCAATCTACGGGCCGGCCTTCAGCTTTCTGTACTCCAACCTTGACGAGCTCATGGCCGCCTACGCCTATGTGCCCAACTCCAACTGCTTCGAGCGCGAGCTTGAGCTGAGGGTAAACGACGCCGTCAAAAACAAGGTTGACGGCGCAATCTTCCACGTCAACCGCAGCTGCAAGCACTGGAGCGGCAACCTCTACGAGATGGAGCGTCAGTTCAGGGAGCGCACCGGCGTGCCCACCGTCACCTTCGACGGCGACCAGTCCGACCCGCGCTGCTTCTCCGAGGCGCAGTACGAGACGAGAATCGAGGCGCTGGTGGAGATTATGGAGGAGAACAAACGGGAAAAGGAGGCGCGGAAAAATGCCTGAGCTTGAAAAACTGCTCTCCCGCTTTGAGGAGATATGCAAAAGCCCGAAAAACCAGCTTTCCCAGGCGCTTGCAGGGGGAAGAAAGGTCGTGGGCGTGATGCCCTACTTCTGTCCTGAGGAGCTGATTTACGCCGCGGGAATGCTGCCGATGGGGCTGTGGGGCAGCCGGCGGCAGGCCGCGGAATCAAAGCGGTACTTTCCCGCTTTCATCTGTTCCATTCTGCACACCGTTCTGGAGATGGGCCTGCGCGGCGAGCTTGACGCGCTGTCGGCAATCATGGTTCCCATATCCTGCGACAGCCTCAAGGGCATGGGTGCAAACTGGCAGTACGGCGTGAAAGGCGTGCCGGTGATAAACGTCGCCTACGCCCAGAACCGCAAAACCGCGGCCGGCGCGGAGTTCACCGCCTCACAGCTGAAAAAGATAAAAGCCCAGCTCGAGGGCATTGCCGGGCGGGAAATCACGGACGCGGACATTGCCTCGGCGGTTGAGGTCTACAACTCCAACCGCGAGGCGCTGCTGGAGTTCACGGCCGAGG
>CATJWA010000282.1 GCA_949744025.1 uncultured Eubacteriales bacterium | reverse complement strand
CTGGTGTGCTTTTGCTTACTTTTCCCACAAGGGAAAAGTAAGTCGCTCCCGCAGGAGCGAAACCTCCTGCCCCCGCCGCCCCCAGCAGGGACGAGCCTGCCCCCGTCCACTGCCCGACTGCGGCAGCGCGCGGAACCGCAGAAAAAAGCTTCCACAGGTTTACCCAAACCTCTTTCTCGCCTCAACCGCCAGCTCGTCGCAGCGGTTGTTAAACGGATTGTCCGCATGCCCCTTGACCCAGTGGTAACGCATCTCGTGCTCCTCCGTCAGGTCAAGCAGCTTTTCCCAGAGGTCAGAATTGAGCGCCGGCTTTTTGTCGCTCTTGACCCAGCCGCGCTTGCGCCAGCCCTTCGCCCAGCCCTTTTGCAGCGCGTCAATGACGTACTTTGAGTCCGACCACAGCTCCACCACGCAGGGCTCGTTGAGCGCGGACAACGCGCTTATCACGCCCATGAGCTCCATGCGGTTGTTGGTCGTTTTCGCCTCTCCCCCGGACATCTCGCGGCTTATGTCCTTATAGCGCAGAATCGCTCCCCAGCCGCCGGGGCCCGGATTTCCCGAGCAGGCCCCGTCAGTGTAAATTGTAACGGTTTTCAAATCGCAGCTTATTCCTCCGTCGCTTCTTCCCGCTCCGCCGGCTGCGCCTGAATTCCGGCTTCGCCGCTGTCGGCTTCAATATCCGTCTCGGCCGCTTCCTCCCTGTCGGTCAGCGCCACGCAGATAACCCGGCTGCCCTCAGCCACGCGCATGAGGCGCACGCCCTGCGTCGCTCGGCCGTAAATGCTGATGTCCCCCGCCGCCGTGCGGATTATCGTGCCGTCGTCGGAGATTATCAGCACGTCGTCGCTCTCGCGCACCACGCGGCAGTCGGCAACCTTGCCGGTCTTTTCCGTGACCTGATAGTTTTTCAGACCCATGCCGCCGCGGTGCTGAGGCACTCCGCCCTCACCGCGCAGATACTCGTCAATCGCCGTGCGTTTTCCGTAGCCGTTCTCCGTCACGGACAGCAGCGTCAGCGACGGTTCGGCAATCGCCGCGCCGACGACAAAGTCGCCCCCGCGCAGCCTGATGCCGCGCACGCCAATGGCGTCGCGTCCCATGGTGCGCGCGTCGTTTTCGTTGAAACATATCGCGTAGCCGTCGTGCGTGGCGATGAGGATGTTGCTCTGTCCGTAGGTTTTCAGCACGGCGATGAGCTCGTCGCCCTCGTCCAGCGTCAGCGCGCGCAGGCCGTTTGTGCGTATGTTTTTCAGGCTGCTGTTATTCATGCGCTTGACCGTGCCGCCGCGGGTTATGAGCACGAGGAAGCTCTCCTGCTCATAGCCCCTGCCGTTTATCATCGCGCTGACCTTCTCGTCCTGCTCGACGGGGATGATGTTGACTATGTTCGTGCCCCTGGCGTTTCTGCCCGCCTCGGGGATGTTGTAGCCCTTCTTGATATACACCCGCCCGCGCGTGGTGAAGAACAGAATGTTGTCGTGCGTCGAGGCGGTGAACACCGTATCGACATAATCCTCCTCCTTGGTGGCCATGGCGCGGATGCCCTTGCCGCCGCGGCGCTGCGCGCTGTACTCGCTGGCCGGCAGGCGCTTGATATATCCGCCGTGCGTCATGGTGTAAACGCACTGCTCCTCGGCTATGAGGTCCTCTATGTCAATCTCGTCCTCAACGTCCTGAATCTCGGTAACTCTCTCGTCGCCGTACTTGTCCCTTATGGCGGTGAGCTCGTCGCGCAGCACGCCGCGCAGCAGCTCCTCGCTGACAAGCAGCTCGTTGAAGTAGGCAATCTTCTCCTCAAGCTCCTTGTACTCGTTCTCTAACTTCTCGCGGTTGAGACCCTGGAGGGAGATAAGACGCATGTCGCATATCGCCTGGGCCTGCACCTCGTCGAGGTCAAAGCGTTTCATGAGGTTTTCCCGCGCGTCGCTGTAGCTGGAGCGGATTATGCGGATGACCTCGTCAATGTTGTCCTGGGCAATGAGCAGACCCTCTAAAAGGTGGGCGCGCTCCCTCGCCTTTCTCAAATCGTACTCCGTGCGCCGGCGTATAACCTGCTCCTGGAAGGCTATGTACTCATCCAGTATGCTGCGCAGAGACAGAATTTTCGGCTGCTTCTGGTTGTCCACCAGGGCGAGCATGATTATCGAGAAATTCGACTGCATCGCCGTCTGCTTGAAAAGCTTGTTGAGCACCACCTGCGCGTTGGCGTCGCGCTTGAGCTCGATGACGATGCGCATGCCGTTGCGGTCCGTCTCGTCTCTCAGGTCGGAAATGCCCTCAAGACGCTTGTCCTTGACCTGCTCGGCGATGTTCTTGATAAGCTGGCGCTTGTTTACCTGATACGGCAGCTCGCTGACAATAATCCTCGTGCGGTTATTGCCGAACTCCTCAAACTCTGTGCGCGCCCGGACCGTGACCTTACCCCGTCCGGTGGCGTAGGCCGCGCGTATGCCGGCCCTGCCCATGATGATGCCGCGCGTGGGAAAATCCGGACCCTTCACGTGCTCCATGAGGTCCGTGAGCGTGGCCTCGGGGTTTTCCAGAACGCATATTGCCGCGTTTATGACCTCCGTGAGGTTGTGCGGCGGAATATTCGTCGCCATGCCGACCGCAATGCCCGACGAGCCGTTTACCAGCAGGTTCGGGAAGCGGCTGGGCAGCACCTTCGGCTCCTGCCTCGTCTCGTCAAAGTTCGGCTCCCAGTCAACCGTCTCCTTGTCGATGTCGCGCAGCATCTCGTTTGCTATTTTCGACATTCTCGCCTCGGTGTAGCGGTAAGCCGCCGGCGGGTCGCCGTCAACGCTGCCGAAGTTGCCGTGGCCGTCAACGAGCATGTAGCGCATGGAAAAGCTCTGCGCCAGACGCACCATCGCGTCGTAAACCGAGCCGTCGCCGTGGGGGAGGTAGTGGCCCAGCACGTCGCCGACGCAGGTGGCGGATTTTTTAAAGGGCTTATCCGAGGTTAAGCCGCCCTCGTACATCGTGTAGAGTATGCGCCGGTGCACGGGCTTGAGTCCGTCGCGCACGTCCGGCAGCGCGCGGCCTACGATGACGCTCATGGCGTACTGCTTGTAGCTGTCCTCCATCTCGCCGACGAGCTCCGACTCGGTTATCACCTGATTCGGAAACGCTATATCCTCGGGCCTGTAATCCCTGTTATGTCCCATCTCGCGTTACCTCCTCAGTAATCTAAGTTAAGAGCGTACTTCGCGTTGCGCTCTATCCACTCCTTGCGCGGCTCGACGTCCTCGCCCATGAGTATGGTAAAAATCTCGTCAGCGGCCACGGCGTCGGCAAGGGTAATGCGCCGCAGCGTACGCTTTTCCGGGTCCATGGTGGTCTCCCAAAGCTCGTGCGGGTCCATCTCGCCCAGGCCCTTGAAGCGGTTTATGTCCACCTTCACGTTCGGGTTGTCCCCGCGCATCTCCGCGGAAATTTTGTCCCGCTCCTCGTCCGAGTAGGCCACGCGCTGCGTCTTGCCGCGCGTAAGCTTGTAAAGCGGAGGCACCGCGGAGTACACATACCCCTTCTCCACAAGCGGACGCATGTAGCGGAAGAAGAAGGTCAGCAAAAGCGTGCGTATGTGCGCGCCGTCAACGTCCGCATCGGCCATGATTATTATCTTGTGATAGCGCAGCTTGTCTATGTTGAACTCCTCGCCTATGCCGGCCCCGAGGCCGAGCACGAGCGGGTAAAGCTTGTCATTGCCGTAAATCTTGTCGGCCCGCGCCTTTTCCACGTTGAGCATCTTGCCCCACATGGACAGTATGGCCTGAAAGCGGCTGTCGCGCCCCTGAATGGCCGAGCCCGCCGCGGAGTCGCCCTCGACGATGTACAGCTCGCACAGCGCGGGGTCGCGCTCGTTGCAGTCCTGGAGCTTGTCCGGCATCTGTCCGGACTCGAGCACGGTCTTGCGCCTGACCGACTCTCTGGCCTTTCTCGCGGCCTCGCGGGCACGGGAGGCGGTCAGCGCCTTTTCCAGTATTCCCTTGCCGACAGAGGGGTTTTCCTCTAAAAATTCGCTGAGCTTCGCCTGCAAAATGCCGTCGACAAGGGTGCGTATCTCACTGTTGCCCAGCTTGGCCTTGGTCTGGCCCTCAAACTGCGGGTTGGTCAGCTTCACGGAGATGACGGCGGTCAGCCCCTCGCGGCAGTCCTCGCCGGAGACGGACTCGCCCTCCTTGAGTATGCCGGCCTTCTTGCCGTAGGCGTTGAGCACGCGGGTCAGAGCGGTCTTGAAGCCCGTCTCGTGCATACCGCCCTCGGGCGTGTGAATGTTGTTGGCGAAGGAGACTATTATCTCGTTATAGCTGGAATTATACTGCATGGCAATCTCGGCCATGGAGTCGTTGCGCTCGCCGGACATGTAGATGACGCCCTCGTACAGCGATTCCTTGTTGCGGTTGATGTAGGTCACAAACTCGCGTATGCCGCCGGCGTAGCACATCTCGTCGTGCTTTTCCTCCTCGCCGCGCAGGTCATGAGTGGAGATACGCAGTCCCGCGTTGAGAAAAGCCTGCTCCCTCATGCGCCGGTGGAGAATGTCGTAGTCGTAAACCGTGTCCTCGAACATCTCGGGGTCGGGCTTGAAGCGCACGGTGGTGCCGGTCCGGTCCGTCTTTCCGATAATCTTAAGGCCCTGGGTGATCTCACCTCTGGAAAACTTCATCTGGTGAATCTTCCCGTCCTTGTGGACCTCCACCTCAAGCCACTCGGAAAGCGCGTTTACCACGCTGGCGCCCACGCCGTGCAGTCCGCCGGAGACCTTGTAGCCCCCGCCGCCGAACTTGCCGCCTGCGTGCAGCACCGTATACACAACCTCGAGCGCGGGCTTGCCCGTCTGCTCCTGAATGTCCACGGGTATGCCGCGGCCGTTGTCGGACACGCAGATGATGTCCCCCGGCTCAATGGTGACCTTTATGTGGTCGCAGTAGCCGGCCAGCGCCTCGTCTATCGAGTTATCAACAATCTCGTAAACAAGGTGGTGCAGACCGCTCGAGCTGGTCGAGCCGATGTACATGCCGGGGCGCATTCTCACGGCCTCGAGGCCCTCAAGGACCTGAATCTGCGACGCGTCGTACTCCTGAGTAATCTTATCGGTTATTTCTGACATGGTTTTTTCCTTCCGTCCATCAATGAAGTGGCGGAGCCGCTTCATTGAAATAGCTTCGCTCCGCTACGCGCCTCGGTTGCCCGCCTTTGACGGGCAATTCGACGCACGCTCCGCGCAGAGTATTTTTTGTCAGGCACACAAGGTAAATTTCCCCGAAGGGGCAAGAGAAGGTCCCCTGGGGGATGTCCTTACAAAAAATGATTTAATTCTATCCGCGCCTGCGGGCGCAGTCATTCTATACCGTGGCCCTCGCTGCGTTTCAGCAGGGTGGAGGAATTTAGCTGGCACAGGTATACCGTGCTCCCCTCCGCTCCGGAGCACAGCACGAAGCTTTTCGGCAGCTCCAGCTCCGCCACGCTCACTACTCTGCCCGCCTTTTCCTCCTGCGCGAGATATTTCCTCGTTATCGCCGACGACGTGCTGTTGTCCAGGTCGAACACACCGAGTATATCCCCCTTTTTCACAACCACGCCGTTTCCAAGATGAAGATACATTCCGTCCTCACTCACTTCACAATCGCGCCGCCGCGGACGACTATCACGCGCCCGCCGGTTTTTTTCGCAATCTGCTCGTCCTCGCAGCAGGTGATGAGCGTCTGACCGCCGCCTATGCGGTTGAGCACAAATTCCTGCCGCCGCGCGTCCAGCTCCGAGAGCACGTCGTCAAGCAGCAGCACGGGATACTCCCCCGTCTCGGCAAGGCATATCTCCCGCTCCGCTAACTTTATTGACAGCGCCGCCGTTCGCGTCTGCCCCTGGGAAGCAAAGCTTCTGGCGCTGGCCCCGTTTATCTCAATCTCCAAATCGTCCCTGTGCGCTCCGCAAAGGCACTGCCCCGCGGCCAGCTCCGCGGCCCTGTGCGTCCTCTGGTGCTCGCAGAGCCACTCGTAAATCTCCTGCGCGGGCGCCTCCGGATTGCATACAGTTCCGACGGTCCTGTATGTAATGTTTAAAACCTCGCCGGCTCCGGAAAATTCACGGTGAATCTCCCCCGCCGCGGCCGCGAGGCGGCGTGCAAAGCTGGCGCGGTATCTTATTATAGACGCCGACACGCGGCAGATTCCGTCGGAAAACTCATCAAGCGTGTCCAGCATCGGTAAATTTTCGCGGTAATCGCGCAGAATCCGCGTCTTGTTCTCGTAAAGCCGGTTGAAGTCCGCCAGCAGCCGGACATATCCGGGGCGGAGCTGGCTGATCGCCATATCCATCAGCCGCCGGCGCGCCGCGGGCCCCTCGCGTATCATGTTCAGGTCCTCCGGACAGAACAGCACCGCGCGCAGGCTCTCGGACAGCTCGCCGGGATTTTTTTTCACCCCGTTCAGGCTTATCCGCTTCTTCGCTCCCCTGCGCAGAATTATACTCAATTTCTGCTCGCGCTCTCCGGAGTAAAGCTCTGCGCGAAGCTCGGCGCTGTCGCGTCCGAAGCCTATCAGCTCCCTGTCGAAGCGGGTGCGGAAGCTTCTGCCGCAGGTGAGCATGTACACGGCCTCGAGCATATTTGTCTTGCCCTGGGCGTTTTCGCCGGTTATCACGTTGATGCCGGCCTCAAGCTCCGTTTCCGCGCTGTCGTAGTTGCGAAAGCCGCTCAGGCAAAGCCGCGACACCCGCATTTTTATTCACCGCACACGCGGTATTCCCCGCCTGGGGCGGATACCCTGTCCTCGGGGTAGAGCTTCTTCCCGCGCATGGTGCACACCTCGCCGTTGACCCTTATTTCTCCGCCGGAGACAAGCAGCTTTGCCTCCCCGCCCGTTCCGGCCTCTCCGCAGAATTTCAAAAAGGCGTCCAGCTTGATAAAATCGGTTTTTATCGTTATTTCCTGCATCGCCGCGCCTCCGTTCAGCCCTCGGCCTTCAGGCGCACGGGCAGAATCATGTAAAGGAAGCTCTCGTCGTCCTCGTCCGAGGGGTGAATGACGCAGGGGGCTGAGCCGTTGTTCAGACAGACCTTCAGCTCGTCCGACGGAGCGGCCTTGAGCGCGTCGAGCAGATAGCGGTTGTTAAAGCCAATCTCCAGGCCGCCGCCGTCTCCCTCCATCGGGCAGACGTCCTCGGCCTTGCCGAGGGCGGTCGAGCACACCATCCTGACGCTGTCCTGCCCAAAGGTGCAGCGCACGGGGTTTTTCACCTTGTCGTCGATTATCAGCGAAACCCGCTCAACCGCGCGCTGAAGCTGTCCGCGGTCGGCCAGCACGTTTATTTCAAACACGCTCGGCACGGCCTTGTGGTAGTTGAGAAATTCTCCCTCCAGCCGGCGTGAGATGAGCACGGTGCGGCCTATGGTGAAGCTGATGTGCTTCTCGCCGAGAGTTATGCGCACGCTCTCGTCTGTGTCCGAGCAGAGCTTTTCAAGGTCCGACAGCGCCTTGCCGGGGACGATGAAGGAATACTCGCCCTGCTCGCCGTCAAGCTTCTCCCTGCGCAGCGCCAGACGGTAGCCGTCCACAGCCACGAGGGTGAGCGTGCCGTCCTTTATCTCAAACATCGCCCCCGTGTAGATGGGCCGCGCCTCGTTGTCCGACACGGCAAAGAGCGTCTGCCGTATCATCGAGCTTAAAATGTTCTGCGGCAGGCTCACCCCCGCCTGGGAATCCACGCTCGGCAGCTCGGGGTAATCGTTGAAGTCCGTGCCGATTATCGAAAACTCGCTCTTTTCGCAGGTTATCAGCGCGCTGTTTCCCTCCGTCGTCTTAACCGTCACGTCGCCGTTGGGCAGGCTGCGCACTATGTTCTCAAAAATTCTCGCGCCTAAAACTATGGAGCCCGGCTCTTTGACCTCGGCCGCGGCGTCGGTGTGTATGCCTTTTTTCAGGTCGTAGCCCGTAAAGCGCACGCTCTCGGTCCCCGCCTCGACGAGTATTCCCTCCAGCGCCGGCATGGGGCTTTTTGCCGCGGCCGCGCGCGAGGCGGTGTTTATGGCACAGAGCAGCTCGCTCTTTTCACAGCTGAAATTCATTTTTTTGACCTCCGTAATTCCAAAACCGTTTTTTTGCGTCTCTCCTCTAAGAGAGAAAGAAAGATATATATATTTAGAAGCAAGTAGTAATAGGGCGTTTCTGCTGTTGAAAACCGGCTCAAACCGCTGAAAAGCCTGACCTTTGCCTGTTGAAAAAACGCCACTGCTTTTCAACACCGTTCAACAGCCCGTTTTCGCCCTTTTTCTTTCCACCGTTTGTCAACAGAGATAAAACATACCTTTTGAACATTCTGTGGAAAAGCGTTGCAGTAGTAAAAAAGGAAAAACCCTGTAGATTTTGCGGCGAACGCCGCGAAGCCTCCTCAAGGGTAGGAGCTCTTTACGGCCTTACCTTTGACGTGAGTTGATATTGCTGGTGATGTCCCTTACCGTGGCGGCGACACCGCTGTCCACCTTTATCAGCGCCTCAATCTTGTTTACGGAGGACAGCACCGTGGCATGGTTGCGGTCCTCAAAGTGCGTGCCTATGTCGTTTAGAGACAGGTTTGTGAGCGTGCGCACCAGATATATTGAGATATGCCTTGCCGTGGCGATAATCTTTGTGCGCTTCTGGCCGCGTATGTCCTCGGGGCTGACGGAGAAATAACGCGCCGTCTCATCAATTATAACCTCCGGAGAGGGAATGTAAGCCCCCACGCGGATAACGTCCTTTATCGCCCGCTTGACGGAATCGACGCTTATCGCGTCGCTGTCAAGGTCGCGGTAGGCCGTCAGGCGCTTTACAACGCCCTCAATCTGGCGAATATTGCTTGTGACATTCTCGGCGATGTACTGCACCACGGCGTCCGACAGCTTCATGCCGAGTTGGCCGGCCTTGTTGCGGATTATGGCGGTGCGCGTTTCCAGGTCGGGCGGCTGCACGTCGGCCATAAGACCTCCCTCAAAGCGGGTGCGCAGACGGTCGTCAAGCGTGAGCATGTCTATGGGCGGCCGGTCCGAGGTTATCACTATCTGGTGCCCCGCCTCATAGATATTGTTGAAGGTGTGGAAAAACTCCTCCTGAGTAGATTCCTTGCCGGCGATGAACTGAATGTCGTCCACTAAAAACAGGTCAACATTGCGGTATTTCCTGCGGAATTCCTCGGCCGTGCCCTCCTTTATGGATTTTATCATCTGGTTGGTGAACTCGTCGCCCTTGATGTAGGCAATCTTCGCCGCAGTGTCCCGCTCGTGAATCGCCGAGCCGATGGCCAGCAGCAGGTGCGTCTTTCCCAGTCCGGAGCGGCCGTAGATGAAAAGGGGGTTGTAGTTTTTGTTTCCTGGGCTTCTGACGACGCCTATGGCCGCGGCGTGGGCGTATTTGTTGGAGTTGCCGACAATGAAGTTGTCGAAGGTGTAGCCGTCCATCTCCGGAAGGGCCTCGCTGTCGTTCTTGCTCTCGCTGTACTGCTCAATCTCATCTCCGGCAAGCACCAGAAGGTCAAAGTCGCAGGAGAACAGGTCCGACAGCACGGTTCGTATCTGCTCGCCGAAGCGCTGCACCAGAATGTCGCGTTTGAATTTCGTCTGCGTGTGCAGCACCAGCCTGCCGTCGGCAAGTTCAAGGGGCGTGCAGTCGGAAAACCAGGTGTTTATGGACGTGGAGGTAAGCTGGGTTGAGAGTATGTCAACCACGCTGGCCCAGATATCGTTCACCGAATTCAAGTAAATAACAACCTCCCGTATAATGGCAATAGATAATTTTATTTTAGCACAAAATCCACGGATACGCAATGCAGCAACGGAAAATAATTTTAAATATTATTATATTATTTGTATTTACCACAGCGGCAAAGTTGTGAGCGAAGTTGTAATCAAAGCTGTTGAAAAATTTTCAGCGGGTGATATAATGGAAAAATACAATCCCGTGAATGAATAAAATAAAGCGCGGCGTGAAGCCGGCGCTGTGAAAGGATAAATTGGTAATGAAGCATCAGAAAATTTCCGGAATATACGCCGGCGCCGCCGCGTTCGATAAAAAGGAGCTGACCGTTTGCGGCTGGGTCAGAACGGTGCGCGACATGAAGAACTTCGGCTTCGTCGAGCTCAACGACGGAAGCTGCTTTAAGTCCTTGCAGGTCGTGCTTGAGAGAGAGTCTCTTGAAAATTACGACGAGATTGTCCGCCAGAACGTCGGCGCCGCGCTTATCGTTCGCGGTACGCTTGTGCTCACGCCGGAGGCAAAGCAGCCCTTTGAGCTCAAGGCCGCGTCCGTGGAGGTCGAGGGTGTGTCAGCGCCCGACTACCCGCTTCAGAAGAAGCGCCACAGCGTGGAGTTTCTGCGCACCGTGCAGCACCTTCGCGCGCGCACAAACCTTTTCTCCGCGGCCTTTCGCGTCCGCGCCGTGGCGGCTCAGGCGGTGCACCGATTTTTCCGCGAGCGCGGCTTTGTCTATATCAACACTCCGATAATCACGGGAAGCGACTGCGAGGGCGCGGGCGAGATGTTCCGCGTGACCACCATTGACCCGGCCAACCCCCCGCGGACTGAAAGCGGAGAGATTGACTATTCTCAGGATTTCTTCGGCAAGCCCACGAGCCTGACCGTGTCCGGCCAGCTCAACGCGGAAAACTTCGCCATGGCCTTCGGCGACGTATACACCTTCGGACCGACCTTCCGCGCGGAAAAATCCAACACCCAGAGGCATGTTGCCGAGTTCTGGATGATAGAGCCCGAGATGGCCTTTGCAGACCTGGACGACGACCTTGAGTGCATGGAGGCTATGGTCAAGTACATCATCAACGCCGTGCTTGACGAGTGCCCGCAGGAGATGGAGTTTTTCAACAGCTTTGTTGACAAGGGGCTCAGGGAGCGGCTTG
>CATJWA010000281.1 GCA_949744025.1 uncultured Eubacteriales bacterium | reverse complement strand
CCGGTGTTGAGCACGACCCAGTCGTTGGGGCGGATCTCAAGGCCGTCCTTGTCCAGAGCCTTCTGAACGTCCTCGGGGGTGATGATGTGCCAGATGGCGCCCTTCTTGCCCGGAACCTCGGCAAACTCGCCCATCTTCGCGGGGTCTCCGCCGGCCTTGTTGAAGGCGGCCTCGAACTCGTCATACATCCAGGTCAGGTCAACAATGACGCCGGAGCCGATGCAGTGCTCAAGGGGCAGCTCGGCCAGGGTGTAGCCGTAGCGTGCGCGGTCAACCTCCTCCTCGTGGAGGGTGTGGTTGGGGGCGTCGCAGTGGGTGGCGGCATGGAGGGTGCCGGTGTAGGTGTTGGTGCGCTTGTGGAAACGCTCGAGATACTGGCCGCGGGGGAAGTTCAGGTCAGAGCGTGCGCCCGGGAAGGGCCACAGCGGGGTATCCCAGCCCCAGGGCTGGCTCAGGTCCCAAATCTTGACCATCTTCTCGGTTTCCAGATAGAGCTCGTTCTTGTTAAGGGGCATGTATGCCATTGCAAAAAACCTCCTGATAAGTATTTATTAAAGTCTGATATTATTCTAAACCTTGGAATTATTCCAAGGTCAAGTCTAAAGCTTGCAAATTGGCAAAAAAACAGTATAATAGAGCTATAAATCAACGCAAGTTAAAAATTTATCGGCAGATTTGGGGGGAGTAAGGCGTGAAATATAAAATCGGCGAAGTCGCCCGCATACTCGGCATATCCACGGACCTGCTCAGATACTACGAAAAGAAAGGCGTTGTCACGCCGGAGAAGAACAGCAGCAACGACTACCGCTATTATGACAGCTGGGACATCAATTTTCTGGTGGACTGCCTGTGGTTTAAAAACTTCGGCTTTTCCATAGAGCAGATAGCCGACATGGTGAAGATACCCGGCACGCGCGAGCTCGGCGAGCTGTTTTTATGCAAGGAGGACGAGCTGCGCAGGACGATAAAACGCTGTGAGCTGCTTCTTCTGCGCTCGGAGCGCTACCGGCGCGACCTGCAAAAGACGGGCGAGCTGCTCTACCGGTGCAGGGTTGAGGACAGCCCCGAGTTTGTCCGCTTCATAAACCGCGAGGGGCAGGAGTATTTCAACACGCCGGAGACCGCGCGTCTGGCGCGGCAGTGGCTGGCGGCGATGCCCTTTAACCGGCGCTGCTTTGAGATATGCGCGCAGAGCGGAGAGGACGCCTGCCGCTGGGGCTTCTCGCTGGACATGGACTACGTGCGCGAGCTGGAGTTTGAGATAAGCGAGCCCATGACGGTTGCGCCCTCGCGCAGGAGCATACACACGGTTTTCAAGAGCGCCGGAGGCAGGGACGGTTTTGCGCCGTCACTGCTCGACTACGCGCTTGAGTACGCGCGGGACATGGGCGCCCAGCCAACCGCGCCCGTGCATGGGGTGCTTCTGGCCAGCGTGATGGAGGAGGGCAAGCTCACGGGCTATTTCGAGGCATGGATACCGATAGAGTGAGTCTGATTGGAGAATGCGGCGGAGTTAGTTTTCTATTTTTATGTGCTGCGGCAGGATTTTTACCAGCAGCAGCGCCAGAGTCAGCTTTACGGCATCGGGGAGGATGAAAGGCACCACGCATTTCATCAGCGCCGCTCCGACGCCGACAGCGCCGGAGTCCGCGGCGTACATGAGTACATACCAGGCCGTGCCGAAGGCATAGCAGGCCAGAGTGCCGAGCACAAGGCCGGCAATCATGCTCCACAGCCTGACGCCGAAAAGAGTAGTGGTCAGCCAGTATATCAGGGCGGTGAACAGAAAGCCGATGATGTAGCCGCCCGTGACGCCCAGCAGGCGGCCCAGTCCGCCGCCGAAGCCGGAAAAGACCGGAAGGCCGACAGCGCCCATGAGGATGTACACCAGAACCGCTATTGTTCCGCGCCGCCCGCCGAGCAGTCCCAGCGCGCAGAAGATGGCGAAGGTCTGCATGGTGAAGGGTATCTCCATCGGCACTGAAATCCATGAGCACACCGCCATGAGCACCGCCATGAGCGCGATATACGCCATGTCGAGGGTTCGGAGCGGGTGTGCTTTTTTTGTTTTTCTGGTTTCGTCCATTTTTGTGGCCTCCCTGTGTTTTTTCTATTTTATACCACGTTTTGAGACGATTGTCAACCATAAAATAAAAAATGGGTGACAATAAAGATGCAGCAAAGCGCTTCCCGCTTAAAGGAAGCGCTTTGCCGCCGTGAAATTTATTTGCAGAGGGCCGCGGCGGTTTTGGCCGCGAGAGCGGCGTTATTGTACACAAGCTGAATATTGCTGTCGAGACTGTCGCCTCCGGTGAGCTCCTTTACCTTTGCCAGCAGGAAGGGGGTGGTTTCCTTGCCGTGGATACCGTTTTCCTTTGCTTCGGCTATGGCGCGGTCTATCGCCGCGTCGATGACGGACTTTTCCATGCTGTACTGCTCGGGGATGGGATTGGTCACGAGCATGCCGCCCTTCATCTCCAGCGCCCGCGCGGCGGCGAAGGCGGCGGCCAGCTCCTCGGGTGTGTCAATTCGGTAATCGACCTTGAAGCCGCTGCGGCGGGTGTAGAACGCGGGCAGCTCCTCGGTGCCGTAGCCTATCACGGGCACGCCCTTGGTCTCAAGGTACTCCAGCGTCAGGCCCAGGTCGAGGATGGACTTGGCCCCGGCGCATATGACCATCACTGGCGTCTGGGACAGCTCCTCAAGGTCGGCGGAGATGTCCATGGTCGTCTCCGCGCCGCGGTGGACTCCGCCGATGCCGCCGGTGGCGAACACGCTTATGCCGGCCATGTGCGCTATAATCATCGTCGTGGTCACGGTTGTGGCTCCGTCCTGTCCGCGGGAGACGAGCACGGGCAGGTCCCTGCGGCTGGCCTTGGCCACGGCCTGGCCCTTCTTGCCCAGATACTCAATCTCCTCCGACGACAGTCCGGCCTTGAGGCGGCCGCCGATAACGGCGATGGTCGCCGGCACGGCGCCGTTTTCACGGATTATTTTTTCTACGTTCAGCGCGGTTTCCACGTTCTGCGGGTAGGGCATACCGTGGGAAATTATCGTGCTCTCAAGCGCGACGACGGGCCGGCCGCTTTCGAGAGCCTCGGCGACCTCGGGGGCGATGTCCAGATATTTGTTCATAGCTATTCCTCCGTTAATTCTTTATTGAAAATTGATATTAGAAGCTGTACCAATAGATAAAGTGTGCAGATTTGTGGGCCAAAAATGCCGTTGGAAAGGCAAAAAATCGCAGGAATGCTTGGCCCCGTATCTTCCCGCGGGGTCTGCCGCGCGCCGTTCCTTTTGCGCGCGGCGGTGCATTTCAAGATTTTTTAACGCATCCAACGGCTTTTTTGGCCGCAAAGATGCGCGCTGGGGCTATTGGTACAGCTTCTTATTCCTTTGATGAAGCCATGCGCCGGCGCACCAGAGCGTCGGACAGCTCGGAGTTTATCGTCTGAGGACACTCGACGGCAAGGGCGCCGGCGGCCAGAGCGTAGCGCGCGCTTTGAACGATGTCGCGCCCGTCAAGGAAGCTGCGGCACAGCGCGGCCATAACCGCGTCGCCCCCGCCGGTGGCGTTGACAAGCTTCACGGCGCAGCAGGGCACGCGCAGACAGTCGAGCCCGTGAGCGGCTACTATGCCGCGGGCTCCGTCGCTGACAAATGCACGCTTGACGCCCGCATATATCAGCGCCTGAGCCGCGGCCTCGGCTGAGCTCTCGCCCGTGAGGGCCTCGGCCTCTATTGTATTAGGCTTAATGGTATGTATGCGGTGCAAAAACGGGATGAGCTTGACGGCCTTTGCCGTGGACACGGGGTCAACGAAAAGCGGCGCGGTGCAGCTTAAGGTCAGGCAGTCCATGGCCTCGGGCGTGAGATTGCCGTCAAACACAACAAGCTCGGCGGCGTTGAGCATGTCCAAATTTTGCTCGATAAGCTCAGGAGTTATATGCCGGGCGATATCGGTGTCGCACACGGCAAGGGCCATGTCGCCGTCGGGGCCGCTGATGTACATGTAAGTTGATGTGCGCCGGTGCGGAAGGCGCACGGCGTGCTCAAGCCCGATGCCGAGCTCACGGCAGCTGCTTTCAATCTGCTGGGCCCAGGCATCATCGCCTATGGCGGTGAGCATATGAACCCTTATATCCAGCAGGCGCATGTTGTGGGCGATGTTCCGGCCGACGCCGCCCATGGAAAGGAGAATCTCGCCCGGATTGGAGTCTCGCTCGGTAAGCGCGCTGTAGGACCGGCCCCAAATGTCCACGTTTACGGCCCCCACGACGGCTGCGTATTTCTCTTTCATATATCTCTCCCCCAAAAAGCACCGCACTGAAAAGCTGTCCGCGGCTCTGACGCTTATTTGATTACTCCCATTGTATATTTTTTGGCAAAAAAGTCAAGTGAAAGAGTGTATAATGAACAAAAATACCGCCGCAGAGGAAAAACATATTGACATCCGCCGCCTGACTGTGGTAAAACAGTCGCATAGAGGGAGTAGTCAGCGCGCAGCGTGGGCAATGCCAACAGCCGAAGCCAAGTCTTCTGGTTTTTGCCGTAAATGACGAGACTCATCCGCCGGCAACGGATGAACTCCCATGTTGTTCCTCTGTTTCCGGACTATGAAACAGGGGGATTTTTTATGAGCATTTACCTTGCACTGCTTCTCTCGATTGCGGGAATCATTCTGCTGGTCAAGGGCGGAGACTGGTTTGTCGACGCGGCCTGCGACCTGGCTCAGATGGCGGGGATACCGCCGTTTATCATCGGCGCGACGGTGGTCAGCCTGGCTACGACGCTGCCGGAGATGATAGTGTCCGTTATCGCGGCCGCGGGAGGAAAGACGGAGATGGCCATTGGCAACGCCGTAGGCTCGGTGACGGCCAACACGGGGCTTATCATGGCGCTGGCCATGCTGTTTCTGCCCATGGCGGTTGAACGCTCGCGCTATATGAAGCAGTGTTTGCTGCTGATGGGGGCGGCGTCGGTGCTGTTCGCGGGCAGCCAGGGCGGCGCGCTGAGCCTGTGGGCCGGCGTGGTGCTTGCGCTGATATTCATTGGCTTTATGACCGTGAACGTGAGCGCGGCGCGGCACGATATGGCCGGCGCGGCGGGGGAGAACAGGGGAGGAAAAAACAGCTTCTGGAAGGACATACTGATGTTTGTCATAGGAACCGCCTGCATAGTCGTCGGCTCGGACCTGCTCGTGGACGGCGGCAGCGCGGGTGCGGCTGCGGCGGGAGTACCGGAGCGCGTGATTGCCGTGACGCTTGTTGCGATAGGCACGTCGCTTCCGGAGCTGGTGACGACGCTGACGGCCATTCGCAAAAAGGAGGCCAGCCTGTCCATAGGAAACATCATCGGCGCGAACATAATCGACCTGTCGCTCATTCTGCCTGTATGCTCGATTGTCTCGGGGCAGGCGCTGCCGGTGTCGGCGCAGAGCGCGGGGCTGGACATGGGCGCGTGCCTTGTCATCACTGCCTTTGCAATGGCGTCGATTCTGCTGTACAAAAAGGCGGGGCGTGTGCAGGGAGCTGTGTGTCTGGTGCTGTACGCGGCGTATCTGGCGGTGAGCATGTAAGAAACGTAAGGCCGCCGCACGGCTTGCCGTGCGGCGGTTTTTCAGCTTTTCGGGTATGCCAGCACCGGCTGCAGCTGCCGTCCTTCATACGCGGCGTCTATGGCCTGCTCCAGCAGGTCATAATCCGCGGCCAGGGAGGTCGGCTTTTTCTCGGGGTCGTCCTGATAGAAGGGCAGGAAGTATATGTTCTTTCTCACCAGAAGCGTACCTATGTTCGCCGCGGAGGCGGCCAGACCGTCGTTTGTGGACACGGCGATAAGTACGGGACGGGCATTTCGCAAGTGGGATTTCGCCGCCATGGTCACGCAGGTGTCGGTCACGCCGGAGGCCAGCTTTGCCAGTGTATTTCCGGTGCAGGGGGCGATGAGCAGCACGTCGAACATGTGCTTGGGGCCTATGGGCTCGCTCTGCGGAATGGTGGTTATTATGCCGCGGCCGGTAATCTCCTCGAGACGAGCGCGAAACTGCGCGGCGGGCCCGAAGCGAGTGTCCACGCCCGCGGCATTCGGCGACATTATGCCCGTGACCTCGTAGCTTTTGCACAGCCGCTGCGCCGAGGTCAGGACCTTGTCAAAGGTGCAGTAGGAGCCGGTCATCGCCAGCCCCACGCGAAGCTTATTCACTTTGATTCCTCCATGATACGGTATATGCTGTCTCTGATTATCTCCGCAGCGCTCTCCGGCGCGCACTTTGCCGGAAGGCCGGGGGCGCGCGTAAGGCTCAGGCCAAGGCGCTGCGCCGCGTCCGCGTCGAAGCCGTAGGGGGCCGAGGCCAGCTCAATAAGCCGCGCCGGG
>CATJWA010000280.1 GCA_949744025.1 uncultured Eubacteriales bacterium | reverse complement strand
TTAGAATGTCTCTTAATTTCATGGGCAAGACCCCCCTTTACTTATCGGCAAAACGTGTTTTTTCCTATGTAAAAGTCTCACAGAGTTCGCGCCCGCGGGTGCGAAAAAATCAAATCATTTTTAATACAGTCCGTAGGTGCTGCTGTCCATGTCCGCGAGCATTACCTCGACCACCGTGCCGTGCTCGACCTCGGCGCCGGGCTCTATGCTCTGGCGGGTGACGACGACAAACTGAGAGTCATCAAGCTTATTGCTGCCGTTTTTGATGAACAGGCCGTAATAACCGAGCCTCTGGCGCGCCACGGAATAGGTCAGGCCCGCGAGGTCCGGCATCTCCTCCATGCTCTCAGACGGCTCGCTGCCGGCGTAAACCAGTATCTCGCTGTTCGCGGCAACCACGGTGTTGGGAGAGGGAAGCTGCATTGTGACCCCGTCGCCCTCGCCTATCACGCGGAAGCCGAGGCCCTGGCTGCTCAGCAGCGCCTTTGCCTCCTCCACGGACATGCCGGTTATCTGCGGCACGGAGCGGTCCATATTCGCGGCCTCCTCGTCGGTATACACGGCCTCCACGCCCAAATACGGCAGCACGTCGGCCATTATGTTGCCCACGGTGGGCGCGCCCATATTGCCGCCGGAGACGTAAACCGTCTGGCTCGTCGGATTGTCCAGCAGGACGAGAACCGCTATCTGCGGGTCGTCCATCGGAGCTACGCCGAGGAAGGAGACGATATACTTCTTCACGCCGCCGGCCTCCTTGACCGTGTCGGTGGAGGTGCCGGTTTTGCCGCCTATGCGGTAGCCGGCGACATAGGCGTTTTTACCCGTGCCGTCAACCTTGTCGCAGACGACCTTTTCGAGAATTTCGCACACCGTTTTGCTGGTCTGCTCGCTCACCACCTGACGCACAACCGTCGGCTCGGTCTTGGATATGACGCTGCCGTCCTCGCCGCGTATTTCCTTGACCAGATACGGCTGCATGAGCTGCCCGCCGTTGACGCAGGCCGAAACCGCCGTGATAAGCTGCATGGGCGAGATATTGAAGGTCTGGCCGAAGGAGGCCGCGGCAAGCTGCGTTTTATTCTTCGGGTCGCAGAACAGCTCGTCGCTCCACCACAGGCTCGACGCCTCGCCGGACAGCTCGATTCCGGTGGTGTCAAAAAAGCCGAAGGCACGGGCGTACTGGTAAAAGGTTTCCGCGCCGATGGCAAGGCCGAGATTGATAAACGCCACGTTGCACGAGTGCTGCACCGCCTGCGTGAGCGTCTGCGAGCCGTGGCCGATGGTTTTCCAGCACTTTCTGCCCTTGCCGGGGCTGTCGCCGGTGACCTCGATATAGCCGCCGCAGTAGTAATTGCTGTTCAGGCTCGTCACACCCTCCTCCAGAGCGGTGGCAAGCGTGATAATTTTGAAGGTCGAGCCGGGCTCATATGTGTCCGACACGGCCTTGTTGCGCCACTGGAGCTGCTGGGCCTGGGTGAGAATGTCGTTTCGCTGCTGCTCGTCGGGCGTCTGCTCGATGAGGGCCTTGACCTCGTCGCTGACGTCCTGATAGGCGTTAAGGTCAAAATTGCCCAGCGAGGCCATGGCAAGTATTTCGCCCGTTTTGGGGTTCATGGCTATGGCGGCCGCGCCGTTTTCAACCTCGTAGTCCTCCACGGCCTGCTGAAGATGCTTCTCCACGTAATACTGAATCGTGCTGTCTATGGTCAGCACCACATCGTTTCCGTCCTCGGAGTCATAATAGTCCTCGTACTTGGTATAGAGCATGTCGGTGCCGTAGGAGTTCTTGGCGCGGACTATGCGTCCGGACACGCCGGTGAGCACGCTGTCGAGCTTGGCCTCGACGCCGCTCAGGCCGCTGTTTTCAAAGCCGACAAAGCCTATCACATGGCAGGCCAGACTGCCGTAGGGGTAATAGCGCTTTGTATCCGACTCAATCTTCACGCCCTTGAGGCCGTACTCGTTCTTAAACTCGCGCACCCGCGCGGCCACGTCCTCCTCGACCTTGCTTTTCACGGTCTTATACCAGGACTTCGTGTCGCCGGTCATTTCCAGGATTTTGCCGTAGTCCACGCCGAGTATTTCAGACAGGTTCTGCGCTATGAGCACAGCGTCCTCATCGTACATCTTTATCTCCGCGGGGCTTATGTATATCGTGTCCACGCTCGCGCTCATGGCGAGGATTTTCATGTTTCTGTCGTATATCGTGCCGCGGCTGGCCGTCACCACCGTTTGACGCACCTGCTGCTCAATCGCCGCGGTCTCGTATTTTTCGTGGTTTGTTATCTGGATATTGTACAGTCTTACTACAAGCACCGAAAATGCAGCGATGCCGCACACTGTAAGAAGCACCAGTGCGCGGCTGAGCATCATTTTGCTTGGCGGGCGGCTGCCCTTTTTTTCATTGTTGTTTTCTGCCATATACGCTCTCCTGTCGGCAAAAGCTGCCGCGCTCTCCTGCCGGTTTTCTACAGGGCGGCGCAGCGCGCAGCGGCTCAGGCCGCCCTGATAGAATATATTGCCCTTGTCACCTGAAATATGCGCCTATTCCGGACAGGAAATCAGACACTCTTCCGAAAAAGCCGTCATTGCGCGTCTGATTTATTATCACGGCCCTGTCGGGCGATGAGGTGTCTATGTAGTAAATCTGGTCCGCACCGGGCTTCTGCATTCCCAGCTCGCTTGTGGCGTACTGCTCAATCTCCGTGAGATTGAAGGCTCCCTCGTAGGCTATCTGAAGCCTGGTCTGCTCGGTTTGCAGCTCCTTGAGCCGGCCCTCCAGCGCGACGTTTTGCGAGGAGATGTCAAAAAGCTGAATCTGCGCCATTATGGCAATAACGAACAGCACGGCCGCGGCGAGGATACCGACCATCGCCAGAGGATAAACCGCCTGACGGGAGCGCGCGTGCGCTCCGGCGCGCGGGACGGCGCGGGTCCGCTCCTGAGTCTGCGGGGGGGCTGTATGCTCCGGAGGGGCGCTGTACTCCTCCTGATATAGCTCGGGGTTGTCATAGTCATAGGCAAGGCTTCCGTAAACCGCCCTGCTTCCGTATCCATGTGTTCCTGCGTCGGCCATTTTGACCTCCTTTCTTTCGTATACGCGTTCGCTCCGTCAAGGCGCGGGCGCGCTCGTCTGTTACACCCTCTCCGCCACGCGCAGCCTGGCGCTGCGCGAGCGCGGATTTTCGCTCAGCTCCTTTTCGGACGGGGTGATGGGTTTTCTGCTTACGCTTTTCATCGTCCGCACGAAGCCGCAGGTGCACACGGGGAACTCCCGCGGGCAGGTGCAGCCGTTTTCCATTGAGGCTATAGCGTTTTTCACAATGCGGTCCTCGAGGCTGTGGAAGCTGATAACCGCGAGGCGGCCGCCGGTTTTCAGCCGGTTCGCGGCACAGCCCATCAAATCCGATATCGCGGTCAGCTCGTCGTTGACGGCTATTCTTATGGCCTGAAAGCTCCGCTTTGCCGGGTGCTGCTTTTCCCGCAGCGCGGCGGCGGGCATGGCGCTTTTTATTGTGTCCACCAGCTCAAGCGTGGTATTTATCGGCTCGCCGGAGCGGCGCTCGACTATCGCCGAGGCTATGCGCGCGGCGTGTCTCTCCTCGCCGAAGTCGAAAAGTATTTTCCTCAGCTTCTCCTCCGGCCAGCGGTTTACTACGAACCAGGCCGTGAGCTTGTCCGTTTCGTCCATGCGCATATCCAGCGGCGCGTCGGCCATGTAGGAAAAGCCGCGTTCCGCCTCGTCAAGCTGGGGCGAGGAGACGCCCAGGTCAAACAGCATCCCGTCCACCTTTTCAATGTTCAGCTCGCTTAAAATCTGCTCAAGCTCGCAGAAATTGGCGTGGACAAGCGTCAGCCTGTCCCTGTACGGCTCCAGGCGCCGTCCCGCGCGCGCTATGGCGCGCTCGTCCCTGTCTATGGCTATCAGGCGCCCTGTGGTCAGGCGGCGGACTATCTGCTCGCTGTGGCCTCCCATGCCGAGCGTGCCGTCCACATATATGCCGTCGGAGCGGATATTCAGGGCCTGTATACATTCCTCAAGCAGCACCGAGTAGTGCCCGTATTGCATATCCATCTCTTAAAATTCCAGCTCCTCCATAACGGCGGCTATGTTCTCCGGCGTCGTCTCGAGCGCGTTCATCGCGCTCCAGGCGTCGCTGTCCCAAAACTCGGCGTGGTTATTGCAGCCGACCACGGTCACGCTCTTGGCGAGCGCGGCGTAATCACGCAGATTCTGCGGAATGAGCACCCTGCCCTGCGCGTCCGGCTCGCACTTGGCGGCGTAGGCAAAAAGCGGGCGCATCTTTCGCTGCTTTATATACGGCATGGCGTTGACCTTGTCCGAGAACACCTGCCAGCTCTCCGCGCTGTAGGCCGACAGGCATTTGTCCATCGACAGCGTGACGTAAAACACGTTTCCGAGCTCCTCGCGCAGGCGCGCGGGTATGAAAAGCCGGCCCTTTGAGTCCAGATTGTGCTGGTATTCACCTGTCAAAGCCTCTCACTCCCGCCCTTTTATATTGAGGTCCGCCCTCGCGGCCTCTTATCTGGGAACCGGCGCCAGCTATGTGGGAAACACATTCACTTTAAACCACTTTCCACCACTCTTTGTCCATTATTATACGTGGGCGCTGAGGAAAAAGCAAGCAAAATTTTCTCCCCTGCGGCGCCACGAAAAGACAGTTTTTCCCAAGTTTTTCATGTCCGGCACAGCACTTTGTGCCCGATAATCTGCATAAAAAGCCGCGGTACAAGATGTAGTAAGGGCACTGGAAAAATTTATGTAAATTTTTATTTTCCGAGCTGCATACCCGGCAGGATTTTGCGCCGCGGCGGCGAAGCGAAGCCCTAAAACAGAAAAAAGCGGCCTTTTGGGCGGCACTCATATGACAGTATTAGATTTGTTTTTTGGAAACGGCGTAGCGTTGGCTATGCCGTTTCTCCGTTTTGTAAGTCGTTCAGCAGGGACGCGGGGAGTATTCCCACAAGGTCATAGGATATGTCAATCTGCTGTTCCCTGTGTCCGTTTGAAGTGTCCGGCATATGGACGTAAACTGCTTTCACCATGTCATTCA
>CATJWA010000279.1 GCA_949744025.1 uncultured Eubacteriales bacterium | reverse complement strand
TATCGTCAGCATACTGGGTAGCAGCACTCTGCTCCATCCAATGTGCCATATCCAACAGCTCAGCATTCAGTACACACCGCCGGACCTTTTGCGGCAATTCACGGCACAGCTCATCTACGATTTTATAGGATTCAAAGTGGCAGGAAAAATTACGAATCCGCCCTGCTACCAATGAAGTTTGGAGATTTGTCCTATAATGCAGCAGAAAGTCCCTCGCAAAGATGATACGGTTTGACTTGAGCATGGTCTCCCAGAAAAAAGACCTGTCATTGACGCACACCAGATTATTAAAACGGATGCCATGCTCAATGAGAAACTCCCGCCGCACAAGTCCGCCCCACGGGGCCACGCATACCCTTGCAAACACCTTGAAGCTTCTGCGATAATCCGTCACCCTGTTGAACAAAAAAGGCGGTACTCTTTTCAGCCCGTTGTGTATCGAACGTGAGGATTCCCCTGTTTGATTGTTATAATCGACAGCTCTGCACCGAAGGACGTCCACTCTGTGCGATTCAGCCTTTGCCCAGGCTTTTTCCAAGCCGCGTGGGAACAGCCAGTCATCTGAATCGAGGAAAAGTAAATACTCTCCCCGCGCATATTCCAAACCAAGATTACGGCACTGCCCTGCCCCAAGGTTTTCGGTGTTATGTACAACGGAAATACGCCTGTCTTTTGCCTGATATTCCGCCAAAATTTCCACACTTTTATCAGCAGAATGGTCATCTATACAAATGACCTCAATTTCACGCAGGCTTTGCTGTAAAACGCTGTCCAGGCATTGGCATAAAAACATTTCAGAATTGAATACGGGAATGACAACTGTCACCTTGATTTCTCTGCTCATTCCTCACCTCATTTTGATACCGCAGAAACTGCAATTTTCATTTTACGCAGCCTGCGTTTTATACGCTTCAGGCAATAGACCGCTTTAGACACATTATCAACATGCAGACACCGAACAGCAATTTCAAGCAGCTTTAAAATATGTCCGTCACCAAGCCTCATAACCCAGGCCGTTTCCTGAAGTAATTTACGCACCTTTGTTCGGTCTGCCGGCAGTACCTCCTGAAGCAGCGCCAAATTCAAGAAAAATTCCAGCGCTATTTTATTCAAAAGAAGCCGTGAAGCCTCTGAGTTTTCATTTTTCAAATGTTTTGCCGAGCATTGCAGCATTGCAGTCAGGTATTCAACGCGCTCAGCATCATATCTTCTTGTCAGCGACGAGCCATAGTTCACTCTGTAGAAATAATAAGGATTATGGAAAAATACCAGCTTCTCTGCTTTCGTCAAAATCCTCACTACAAATTCCAGGTCTTCCGCGCAGTCTATTCCCTCTATAAATCTCAGCTCGTTGTCAATCAGAAACTTTCGCTTGAACAGATACCGCCATACATTCCATACGCAGTCCCGCCTGCTAAGAAATTGCCGCAGATAATTATTGCCGCTGATTGGCTCAGGTGTGTCATCGATTTGATAGACCTTGTCCAATATACAGCCGCTATCGGATACCCGGCAGAAATCAGATACCCAAACCTCTGCCTCAGGGCAACTATTCAGCAAATCCAACGTCTTGCAAAAAGATACGGAATTTATATAGTCATCTCCGTCGAAGAAGGTGACATACTCGCCGGATGACAACTCCAATCCACGGTTTCTGGCAGCCGAGGGTCCTGAATTTTTTTGACTGACATAGTCTATACATTTGTGATTTCGGGCATATTCGCAGCACAATTCCGCGCTTGTATCCGTTGAACCGTCATCAACCAGCAGAAGCTCCACATCTTCAAGCTCTGCTGCCAGAATACTGTCCAAACACTTCGGCAAGTACTTTTCCGCATTATAAATCGGAATAATAATACTTAATACCGGCCGCTTCATTACATCCCGCCCAATCACGTAATAATATCTTTATCAAGTCTCACCGCACATTCACCGCCGGCACGGCGCCGCAGGCAGCCATCACTGCACTCGCCGCATTCTCCAGCGCAAACTGCAAAACACCGCGTCTTGCCCTATCTGCCATCTCGCCCCTCGCCATCGGCGAGTCCAACAGGTAACGAATCTTGTCCGCGCAGGCCCTCACATCGCCGTAGGGATAGAGCAAACCCGTAGTTCCATCGGTAATGAGGTCGG
>CATJWA010000278.1 GCA_949744025.1 uncultured Eubacteriales bacterium | reverse complement strand
GCGGCTGCGCTCTGCGCGGCCCTCCTGCTGAGTATCCTGCCGCACGCTCATGCTCACTCGCTCGCCGCGAAACAGCACCGCCCCCGCCCGCTCCGTCATGCGCAGCGTGGAGTGCTCCCGCTCGACGAACAGGTAGCCGGCGCTTTGCAGATACTCAATATATCCGCGTATCTCGGCGGCGCTGCGGCCGCGCAGCAGTCCGTAGGTTGAAACCGCATCGAGCCCCAGCTCCTCTATCCGCCGGCTCCTGCTGCCGCGCAGAACGGACACTATCGCCGTCATGCCCACGTAATAGCCCAGCTTGTCGTGGACCCTGCAAATACAGGAGAGTATCATCTGCGCGGTCACGGTTATGTCGCTTTCAACGTAGGACGCGCAGCAGTTGCCGCAGTTGCCGCAGCCCGCGCCGTGCTCCTGGCCGAAATAGTCGAGGATGCAGCCGCGCAGGCAGCCGCCGTGCTTGCAGTAGCCGACCATCGTCTCCAGCCGGCGAAGGTCCTGCTCGCGGCGCGCACGGTCCTCCTCGCTGCCGGACTCGCGCTCGCCGTGGGTTATGAGAAACCGCGCCGTCGCCACGTCGCCGGGGGAGTACAGCAATATGGCCTCGGCCGGCTCCCCGTCGCGGCCGGCGCGGCCCGCCTCCTGATAGTAGGATTCAAGGTCCTTGGGCATATTATAGTGAATCACGAAGCCGACATTTGATTTGTCTATACCCATGCCGAAGGCGTTTGTGGCCACCATCACGGCTTTGCGGTCAAAACGGAAATCCTCCTGATTCTGCCGGCGCTCGGCCTCGCTGAGCCCTGCGTGATAGCGCGTGGCGTCCACTCCCGCGCTTTGCAGGGCCACGCACACGCGCTCGACATTCGCGCGCGTGGCGCAGTAAACTATGCCGCTTTTGTCACGGCGCTCGCCGAGAAGCGAGAGCAGGGCCTGCGTCTTGTTCGCGGGGCGGCGCACGTCGAAAAACAGGTTGGGCCTGTCAAAGCCCGTGACTGCCTCCACCGGCCCGCGCAGGCCCAGCTTTTCGCGGATATCCTGCCGCACGCGCGCGGTGGCCGTGGCCGTGAAGGCGCAAAGCGGCGGCCGCTCCGGCAGGGACTCGACAAAGCCGGCGATGCGCAGATAGCTCGGACGAAAGTCCTGCCCCCACTGAGAGACGCAGTGCGCGTCGTCCACGGCAATGAGCGACACTCGCAGCCCTGAGACAAGCCGGAGAAAGCTGTCGCTGTCCAGCCGCTCGGGGGCGATGTAGATAAGCCTGTAGAGCCCGCGGCGTATTCCCTCGCGCGCCCGGTCAAGCTGCTCGGGCGTGAGCGAGCTGTTGACAAAAACCGCGCTTATGCCGGCGTTTTCCAGCGCGCCCACCTGGTCGGCCATGAGCGAGATAAGCGGAGAGATTACAAGCGCTGTCCCGTCAAGCATCAGGGCCGGAATCTGGTAGCACAGCGACTTGCCTCCGCCGGTGGGCATGATGCCCAGCGCGTCGCGCCCCGACGCAACCGCGTCAATGAGCGTTTCCTGCCCCTCGCGGAAAGCGGTGTGGCCGAAATACTGCTTTAATACCGAATATTTGTCCATGGCTTTTTACAGCCGGTTTTGCTCGAGCCACTCGCAGACGGCCGAGCCCGTTTCCCCGATGCAGCCGGGCTCATAGGGCAGGCGCAGTCCCGCCGAGGCCACAAGCTGCTCAAAGGTCTTTGTCCCGCCGGCGTCCACAAAGGTCAGATAGCGCCTCCACGCGCCGTCCCTGTCCGCCATCGCCGCCAGCCAGAACTGAAAAGCCACTGTCTGAGCCATGCAGTAGTCGATATAGTACAGCGGATAGAGGTAGATGTGAAGCTGCCTCTGCCAGCCCGCGCCGCGGCTGTAGAAGGGCAGACCGTCAAAGTCTGTACATGGGCGGTATTTGCGCTCAAGCTCCAGCCACAGCTCGTTGCGCCGCTCAGGCGTCAAGTCGGGATTTTCGTACACTCGGTGCTGAAATTCGTCCACCATGCAGCCGTAGGGGATAAAGGTCAGAGCGTCCTCGCAGTGACCGAGCTCGTACTTTTTCGTCATGGGTCCGAAAAATTTTTCGTGCCAGGGCTCGGTTAAAAGCTCCATGGACATGGAGTGCACCTCGCAGGATTCCATTCCCGGATTCATAAGTCCGCTCAGATAGCCCCGGCGCGCGGCGCGGTAGAAGGCAAAGGCGTGGCCGGCCTCGTGCGTGAGAACGTCCACGTCGCCGCTGGTGCCGTTGAAGTTGGAGAAGATAAACGGGGCCTGATATGCCGGCAGGTCCGTGCAGTATCCGCCGGGGGCCTTTCCGGGCCGGCTGAGAACGTCCATGAGTCCCGCGTCATACAAAAAGCCGGCGAACTCATCCGTTTCCGGGCTCAGCTCGCGGTACATCTCCCTGCCCGCGGAGAGAATATCGCCGCTTGTGCCCTGCGGGACGGCGTTGCCGTCGGGGAAGCGGAGCGTGTCGTCGTAAAGCCGCAGCTTATCCACGCCCAAGCGCTTTTCCTGCGCGCGCTTGACCTTTTCCACAACCGGCACCAGCTCGCCCGCTATCTGATCGCGGAACGCGGCAACCTGCTCGGGACCGTAGCAGTTGCGGCCGAGCCGGTCGTAGCCGAGGGGAATGTAGCTGTCATAGCCAAGCGCGCGGCCCTGTGAGGTGCGGCATTTCACCAGCTTGTCAAACAGCTCGTCGAGCTCGCCGCGGTGGGAATCAAACCACCGTCCCTCGGCCTCATAGGCGGCGCGGCGCACCGCGCGGTCCGTGCTCTGCTTGAAGGGGCCCAGCTTCGGCAGGGGCAGGCTCTCTCCCCGCCAGTCCACCATCGCCGAGGCGTAGAGCTTCTGATACTCGCTTTGCAGCCGGTTTTCCTCCTGCATCAGCCCCATTATCTCCGGCGACATGGCGCGCACGCTTATTTCAAGGTTTTTAAACAGCAGGCCGCCAAGCTCCTCCTCGAGCTCGGCGCGGTAAGGCGAGGCGAGCAGCGCCAGGTCAATCCTGCGTCCGAGCTCCTGCACCTCGGGGCTTATTTCGTCAATATAGTCGTTCTCCGCGTCGTAAAATTCGTCGCGCGTGTCCACGGTGTGGCGGATGTAGGCCAGCGAAAAGGCAGTTGATATCTTCTTGCCGTACTCGTCGTAATCGCGGTAGGCGGCAGCCTGCCTTGACGCGTCCGGCGCATTTTCTATTTTTCGCAGAGTCTCCCCCGCGAAAGCGCGTATTTCCTCAAGTCTGGGCCTTTCATATGGCATATCCGAAAATTTCATGTGGTCCTCCGAAAGATTGAATTTGTATTAAATTTTAGTATAACACAAAGCGGGAGAAAATGCACATCGTATTTCGCCCTGCGCGCATTTTGCTTTCCGCCTGTTGACTTCCGCGGCGCGATATGTTAAACTATCGAATACTTTATTATATTTGCACTGGAGAGTGATCTTCCGCCATGGACGATGGCAATAGTATATTACCGGCGATTATTATTGTGTTTTTACTGGCCTGCGCGGCGTATTTCGCCGTGTGTGAAACGGCGTTTGCCTCGGTCAGCCGCATAAAGCTTAAAACCGCTCAGGAGCACGGCGACAAGCGCGCGGACCGTGCTGTTTTTGTCGCGGAAAATTTTGACAAGGCCATCACCACCATACTCATCTGCACAAACATAGTCCACCTTGCCGCGGCGTCTTATGTCACGGTGCTTGTCACGCGGCGCTGGGGCGTCGGCGCGGTGAGCGTCAGCACGGTTGTGACGACCATTGCGGTGTTCTTCATCGGAGAGATGCTTCCCAAAAGCATCGGAAAAAAGTACAGCGAGACGCTTGCACTGGGCACCGCGGGATCGCTGTGCTTTTTCATGCGCGTTTTCACCCCCGTCTCCGCCGTGCTCACCGCCATAGGCAACGCCGCGGCAAAGCTGACAAGCGGCGACAGCGAGGTCACTGTGACGGAGGATGTGCTTTGCGACATCATCGAGAACATGACCGACGGCGGCGAGCTGGACTCCGGGCGCGGCGAGCTTGTCCGCTCCGCGCTGAGCTTCGGCGGCGTTACCGTGGAAAGCATACTCACCGCGCGCGTGGACCTTGCCGCGATAGACATAGGCGACAGTCCGCAGGAGATTATCTCCCTGATAAAGCAGCAGCGCCACAGCCGCATACCCGTTTACGAGGACAGCATCGACAACATCATAGGCGTTTTGCAGATACGAAAGTACATCAAGGCTTATCTGGCCGAGGGTGAGCGCGCGGACCTGCGCGAGCTGCTGGACAAGGCGCATTTTATCCACAGCAGCACACATATCGACGAGCTGCTGCGATACATGAGCAGCAGCAAGACGAACATGGCCATAGTCACCGACAGCTACGGCGGAACTCTCGGCGTGGTTACCGTGGAGGATATTTTGGAGGAGCTTGTCGGCGAGATATGGGACGAGGACGACGAGGTCGTGGAAAAGTGCGTCAAAAACACCGACGGCAGCTTTTCCTTTGACGCGTCCGTGAGCGTGGAGGACGCCTTTGAGTTCATGGACTACGCGGACCCCGACGAGTTTGACTTCGAGCACAAGTTCCTTGGCGAATGGGCCTATGAGCAGTTTGACTTTATCCCCGCGGAGGGCGACAGCTTTGAGTACAACGGCCTGCGGGTAACCGTCACGCAGATAAACAGCCGCAGAATCATAAAGCTGCGCATAGAGCCTCTGCCGAAGGCCGAGACGGAAGGGGGCGCGGAGAAATGAGCTTTTACCTTCCCGCGGCCATAGCCTGCGTGCTGCTGTCCGCTTTCTTCTCCGCGTCGGAGATGAGCCTCTCCTCGGCCAACCGCCTGCGTCTTGAAAACATGCGCGACGCAGGCTCAAAGCCCGCCGGTCTGGCCGTCAGCCTTATCGAGAGCTTTGACAATACGCTCTCCACCATACTGATAGGCAACAATTTCGTAAACATCGCGCTGTCCTCGCTCGGCTCGCTGATTGCCATAACGGCCTTTGGCGAGGAGTACACCTGGCTGGCCACCGTTATTGTAACGGTTACGGTTATCATCTTCGGCGAGACGATGCCGAAGATTGTGGCCAAGAAAAACGCAACGCGAATGTCCTCGGCGCTGGCTCCGTTTGTGCGGGCTCTGTCCGTACTGCTGTTTCCGCTTGTGTGGGTGGTGGTGAAGCTTGTTCACCTGATAACCGCTCCGCTCAGGGGCGAGAGCGGCGGAGGCGAGGACGCCGCGGTTGAGGAGCTGCAATCCATTATCGAGACGGCGGAGGACGAGGACGTTATAGACGAGGAGCGCAGCGAGCTTTTGCAGGCCGCGCTGGACTTCAACGAGGTTTCCGCGTCCGAGGTGATGACCGCGCGCGTGGATATGCTGGCCATCGACATCGACGACGACTGGGACGAGATTGTGCGCACTATCGAGGATTCAACCTTTTCGCGCATACCCGTTTACGAGGACAGCGTGGACAACATCATCGGCATACTCTACCTCAACCATTTTTTCAAGGCCATGCTCGGCGGCGGCAGCGTGGACCTGCGCAGCCAGCTCATGAAGCCCTGCTTTATCTACAAAACCGTAAAGCTTCCCTCCGTGCTCGAGGAGCTGCGCCGCGCCAAAATGCATCTGGCGGTAGTCACGGACGAGTACGGCGGCACGCTGGGGCTTATCAGCATGGAGGATGTGCTCGAGCAGCTTGTCGGCGAGATATGGGACGAGACGGACGTGATAGAGGACGAGGTTGTTCAGCGCGCCAGCGGCGAGCTGGAGCTCGACGGCGACATGGTCATGGGCGATTTTCTCGAGCTCGTAGGCCGGGATGAGGACGATTTTGAGACGGAAAGCGCCACGGTCGGCGGCTGGACGCTGGAAATTTTCGGCTCCTTCCCCGCGGAGGGAGACAGCTTCACCTTTGAAAATATGGAGGTCACGGTCCTGAAAATGGACGGTCTGCGGGTTGAAAAGGTTCTGGTAAGAGTTTTGCCGGAGGAAAAGAACGAAAAATAAAGACCATAAGCGGCCCTTAAAAGGGCCGCTTATTTCAAAATTGAGGTAGAGAAATATGCTCAAGCTTATCTTAGGCCGCGCAAAAAGCGGCAAGACAGCGGGAATAATGGACGAGATTGCCGCCCTTGCCGCCGCGGAGCAGGGAGGAATTGTGCTCCTGGTGCCCGAGCAGTACAGCCACGAGGCGGAGACGGAGCTGCTGCGCCGCTGCGGCGACAGCCTGAGCCTGTACGCGGAGGTGCTCAGCTTCACGCGGCTGTGCTCGCGCGTTGAGGACGAGCTCGGCCGTCCGGAGGGCACGCTGCTGGACAAGGGCGGGCGTCTGCTGTGCATGGCGCTGGCCGTGGACGCGGTGGGCTCCCGCCTGAAAATTTACGGCGCGGCACCGCGCCAGCCCCCGCTTCAGGGCCGTCTGCTCGGCGCGGT
>CATJWA010000277.1 GCA_949744025.1 uncultured Eubacteriales bacterium | reverse complement strand
TAAACCTTGTGCACAATGCGCAGCAAAAGGGCGAGGAGCTTGATGTGCCATCTCTTTGCGCAAGCTTTCAGCGCGCGGTGAGTCTGGCGCTGGTGCCGCGCGCCGTGGCCGCCGCGTGCGGGCGCGGCTGCGGTAAGCTCGTTGTTGCGGGTGGCGTGGCGGCAAACAGCAGGATAAGGGTGGATTTTGAGTCCGCCGCGCGTGAGCACGGTTTGGCACTGTTTATCCCGCCGCTCAGGCTGTGCGGCGACAACGGGGCAATGGTGGGCGCGCAGGGCTATTATGAGTACCTTTCCGGAAACACGGCCGGCAGCGAGCTCAATGCCTATGCAAGCATGGACCTCGGCTGAAGGACGGACGAATGGAATCTATCCACAAGGGACACAGAGAAAGGCTGAGACAGCGGTTTTACGAGCACGGGCTGGACAGCTTTTCCGATATTGAGGCGCTTGAGCTGCTGCTGTTCTACGCCCTGCCGCGGCGGAACACCAATGAGCTGGCGCACACGCTGCTGCGCCGTTTCGGCAGCTTTCGTGCGGTGATGGAGGCGCAGGTGACGGACTTGACGCAGGTGGAGGGTATAGGCGAAAACGCCGCATGTCTGATATGTCTGGTCGCAGAGCTCGGCCGCCGGTATATGGCCGCGGGGCGGAACACCGGAAAGCCCATACGCAGCAGCGATGACGCGGGAGAGTTTCTTTTGCCGCTTTTCGCGTATGAGACGAGCGAGCTGGTGTACGTGCTGTGCCTCGATAGCGGAGGATTGGTCAAGCAGTGCAAGAAGATAGCCAGCGGTATGTCGAATAAGGTTGACTTTTCCTCCCGCGACATAGTGGATGTGGCTTTGCGCTGCAACGCCTGCAATGTGATAATCGCACACAACCATCTCAGCGGCACGGCGCTGCCCTCCGCGGCGGACATCAGCACCACACAGAAGCTGCGCGCTGCTTTGGGACTTATAAATGTGGAGCTTGGCGACCACATTATAGTCTGTGAGGGAGACTATGTCTCGCTCAAGGACAGCGGGTATATGTAGACAGGCAGCGAAGGGCGCCTCAGCTTAAGCTGAGGCGCCCTTCGCTGTGAAATTTAGAAACAGGGGCAGGCCTGCTGCGCCGTTCACCCTCTGCCGTTCTCCTAAAAAGGAGTGGCGATTAAGTGAGGCTTTTCAGGTGACGCAGAAGCACTCCCGCCACATTGTCACATGAGGCCTGAATCATGACCGCGCCTATATTGTTGGCCACGCCGGGCATGCCGTAAACAACGGAAGATTCCTTGTCCTGACCAATGGTGTACGCGCCCTTTTTGCGCATGGCCAGCAGACCGTGCGCGCCGTCCTGCCCCATACCGGTCATAATTATGCCGACCATTTTACAGGTGACCGTCTCGGCCATGGAATGAAACAGCGCGTCCACCGAGGGGCGGTGTCCGCTGACCTTTTCGCCCTTGGAGCAGGAGATGGTATATTTCATTCCGATTCGCACTACGCGGCACTGCAAATCAGCGGGAGCCACAAGGGCGAGACCGCGGTGAAGCTCGTCGCCGCTCTGCGCCTCGCGCACCTCCATGGCGCACAGACGGTTGAGACGCTCGGCGTACATTTTTGTAAAGCCGGGAGGCATGTGCTGCACTATAACCATCGGAGGAATATCCGCGGGGAGCTGCTTCATTACCGTGAGAGTGGCCTCCGTGCCGCCGGTGGAGGCGCCCAGACCGATAACAACCCTGTCCAGCGCCATTCCCGCGCCGAGAACGCTGGGAGCGCCGGCGGGACCTGAGGCGGCGGGTTTTGCCGCTGCCGCTGCGGCGGAGGGGGAATGAGTGCGCACGCGCGCGCTGGCGGCCATTATGACCTTCTGCGTCAGGGAGGTGACGAAGCCGTCAACTCCCTGCTGACCGTCCGGCTTGTGAACGAAATCCACCGCGCCGGCGTCCAGTGCGTCGAACACCTTCAGGTTCAGCGAGGACACCAGAATTACCGGAAGCGGATTCGTAGGCAGATATTGTTTGAGAAAGTCAATGCCGCTCATGCCGGGCATCTCCACATCCATTGTGATGACGTCCGGCTTGAGAGCGTTTATTTTGTTTTTCGCGTCAATACTGTTTATGGCGTATCCGACGACATCAATACGGGGATGAGCGGACAGGCCGTTTATTATCATACTGCGGGCGACCATTGAGTCGTCAACTACAAGAACACGTATCTTTTTGTCCTGGCCTAAAATTGCCATATAAAAAGGGTCCTCTCTTTGCTTATTTCTGGAACGTGGACGGAGCCAGCCGCCTGTATGGGGTGTTGGCGCTCAGATTTTCCGACTTGCTTATAAGCAGGTAGCCGCCGGGCACCGTGGCGTCGTAAAAACGGCTGACAAGAGCGTCCTTGGTAGGCTGGTCGAAGTATATCATCACATTGCGGCAGAAAATGACGTCAAACTTGCGGCGGAAACGAATGGGGTCCATAAGGTTGAAGGGCTGGAAGATGACGTTGTCACGCACTGCCTTGGTAACCTGATACTGGCCGCCGGGCATCTTGGTGAAATACTTCCTTTTCCACTCGCCGGGTATGGTGTCGGGCAGCTCATAAACTCCCTTTTTTGCGGCGGTCATGGCCCTGTTGGAGATATCCGTGGCCAGCAGGCGTGTGTCCCAATGAGCGGCCTGGGGACCGAGATAGTCAAACAGGAACATGGTAATGTTGTACGGCTCCTCGCCGGACGAACAGCCGGCGCTCCATATTGCCAGCGTCTTGTCGTGCTGGTGGCGGCGCACTATATCGGGAATTATGTTGTGGCAGAAATAGTCCAGATGCTCCTTCTCACGCATGAAAAAGGTGTAGTTGGTGGTCAGCTTGTCGAGCATCAGGGTGATTTCCTCGTTGTCCTTGGTCTGGAGCAGGTGGTTGACGAAATCACCGAAGCTGTGGTAGCCCTTCTGCTTGATTGCGGTGGACAGGCGTCCGGTTATAAGCTGGCGCTTCTGGGTCAGGTCAATGCCGTAATTGGTCTGAACAAAGCGAACGAGCCGTGTAAAATCGGCGTCTGAAATGGTCATGGGGGAGAAGGACGAGCCCCCCGTCGGCGTCGTGTTAGTCATTGGGCAGAAGCTGCTCACAGTCGAGCACCATCATTGTGCCGGAACCGTCAGGCAGGGAGCACATGCCGGAAACGAGCATCTGTGTGCTGTTGGCCGGCAGGGGATGGATGTTGACCTTCTGTATATCCAGCATCTGGTCCACCGCATCGACCAGAATACCGAGCTGAACGTCGCCGAGGTTTATAACCACCACAAGGCTGTCATCCTTGAGGGATTGAAGGCCGAGACGGTCACGGATATCGAGAATGGGAATCATCATTCCGCGCATGTTAATGATGCCGCGAATGTAGGGAGGCACCATCGGCAGGTAGGTTATAACCTGATTGTGGAGAATCTCCACAACATATTCGGCCACAACGCCAAGCTTGAGATGGCCGGCCATGAAGATAAGGTACTTCTGAGAGTCTGTGGAGTCGTCCGTACCGAGGGATTCGGTGGAATCATCCTCGCGGGCAAACAAAATTTCTTCGTTCATGTTTCTATCTCCTTATTCCGGTGGTCTGCTTATATTCCGCGCGCCGCGGAATAGAGATTGGCCACGTCCAGGATTATGCTTATACTGCCGTCGCTGCGCAGGGTACAGCCGTTTATGCCGTAGCTTTTGACGTTGTAGCTGTTTACATAGGCGGGCAGCTGCTTTACAACCACCTGCTGCTGGCCCAGCAGCTCATCGACAAACAGGCAGTAGGAGTGGTCTCCGGCCTCGAGCCATATCAGCACTCCGTCCTCAACATCGGTGCAGCCGCCCTGAAGCTGATACAGGTCCTTGGCGCGGATGATGGGATAGAAGCTGCCCTGAACCTTTATCAGCTCGCCGCTGTTCGAGTCGTGTATGACCTCGGCATCGGAAACCTTCATCGTGGAGAGAATGTTGTTTATCGGGATGGTGAAGATGGACTGGCCCACCGCGACCTCCATGCCGTCCATGATGGCCATGGTCAGCGGGATGCGGATGGTAGTGGCCATGCCCTTACCCAGCTCACTGCTTATCGTCACGCTGCCGCCGAGCTCCTCAACGCCGCGTTTGACAACGTCCATGCCGACGCCTCGTCCGGAGAACTCCGTGACCTCGGTGTTGGTGGAGAAGCCGGGGGCGAGCAGGAAATTGAGAATTTCCTTGTGGCTGTACTCAACGTCGGGGCTGGCGATGCCCTGACGTATGGCCTTGGCGAGCACCGCGTCGTCATTGACGCCGCGGCCGTCGTCTATTATCTCGATTATGACCTCGCTGCCGGTGTCGCGCGCGGAGAGAACAATCTCGCCCACGGGGTCCTTGCCGGCGGCGACGCGGGCCTCCTGCGTCTCCTCAATGCCGTGGTCCATGGAGTTGCGCACCATGTGCATGATGGGATCGCCGATGTTGTCCACGATGGTCTTGTCAACCTCGGTATTTTCCCCC
>CATJWA010000276.1 GCA_949744025.1 uncultured Eubacteriales bacterium | reverse complement strand
GGCCACATCAAGGATAGCCGGAGCCGAAAAGCTTTTAACCGCGGAAATATTTACGGTGCCTGTGCACAGGGCGGCAGCGACCATGAATTGATGACTCATCATTGCGGAAATTCGGCCGGCAAAGGGGCCTTGATTATCACAGCCCGGAAATGATTTTCCGATAGACCCTGTTCCAACTACGGCTCGGTCGACGTCCTTTGGAGTCAGGCGAAACGTACGGACCAGCTCGACGGCTGCCTGAGCGGTTGGCAGAACATGACCGCAGCCTGGATGTATTTTTATGAAGGTATCGTCAATTTCAAAGCCGTCATTCTCTGCTAAGATACCCCAGTCACAGTCAGCGTTATTCAAGGCCCTTCCGAGGCCGAATCTCCCCTCAAGAATGGTACGGGCGCCGTGAAGACCGTGCTGTGCCTCAAAAGCGGACATTATACCGTTTTTTACGGAATAGCAGTTTTGGATGCACATATCGTCGCTGCCTGATATGGAACACTCCATAACGCCGGAACAGGTGTTTGCGGCGATGGATATGGCGTCGCGAATGCCGTCCTTATCCATTCCGAGAAGCTTGGCGGCGGCACAGGCGCTCCCGAAAGGAGCAACCCACGCGGCCGGTCTGAGACCGTTGCGGGGAAATCCGGGGAGTATAAGGCAGCGTCCGATTTTCCCGAGACCCTCGTATCCGCAGACAACGCCGGCAATCAATTCTTTTCCGGTCAAATGCATATACTGCGACAAGGCAAGAGCGGTGGGGATAACCACCACTCCCGGGTGACTGATGCTGCGCTCGTGACAGTCCTCCTGAAGAAAAACCTGGCCCATCATGGCGTTTATAGCCGCGGCGGCAAGAAGCGACGTACTGCCCCTGTGTCCAAGAACTGTGCACGGACCGGCAGCGCCGAGAGCTTCCCATAGGCGCATTTCGGCCAGTACGGCAGGCTCTCCGGAGCCGGGCAGGCTGCCGCCAATATAGTTGAGGATTGCAGTTTTTGCTTTCTCTATCGTTTTTTTCGGCAGCATATCATATGTGATTTGCTCCAAACGCATAGAGAGCTTTGCCAGCATAAGATAACTCACCTCTTTTTCTCAGATAACAAACAGTCAAAGCCCGCAGCTTCCGACGGCTCGTGCGATGGTGTATGCGCTGCTTGTTGCGTTGGTAATATTTTTTGGAGCTATGCAGTCACCGAGCGCATAGTACTCAGGCGCGGCGTCATGAAGCGCCGCGGCTTCCGCCTGAAGCGGTCTTTGGCCGACTGCATATATCACGGTATCCGCCTCAAACTGTATTTGAGCGCCGTTTTTCTCGGCCAAAACACCTCTGTCATTTATCTCAAGCGCTTTTGTGCTGAGGTGAATGCCGATGCCGTGTGCCTCTATCTCGTTTCTGAGTGCCTTTGCGTGGAGATGATTGCCGCCGTCGTTTAGCTGAGGCAGCAGCTCTATAACAGAAATACGTTTCCCCATGCCTGCAAGATAAATCCCGAGCTCCACACCGACCAGACCGCCTCCGAGAATAATGACGCTGCCGCCAGTTTTTTCGGGATGAATGTAGGCTTCCTCGGCCGCCATAACGTTATTTTTGTCATAGCCCTTGAGAAATGTTGGTACGACGGGTCTTGCGCCAAGGGCCGCAATCAGAACGTCGGCATGGAAGCTTTTGGCCAGTTCCGGAGTTACAGTACAGTTCAGGTATACTTCTATAGACGAATTGTTCTCAATTTTTTTGCGCTGTTCGTTGATGTAGCGGTCAAGGTTGCGCTTGAAGGGTACTTTTTCCTCGCATCGGAGCGCCCCGCCGAGGCGGTCAGACTTTTCGCATAGAATTACGCTGTGTCCCCGCTCGGCGCATGTGATTGCCGCCTGCATTCCGCCGATGCCGCCGCCGGCTATGAGAACCTTTTTCTTCGCTGCGGGTGGATAGGAAAACTTGTTTTCATATTCCCTGCCGGCCTTTGGATTGATGGCACAGTGAAATTTGCCGTAATTCTGCACACTTGAAAAGCAGGAAAGGCAGCGCATACATTTGGTTACATCACTTTCGCGGCCGGAGCGTATTTTGTTCGGATAGTCTGGGTCGGCTATAAGCTGCCGGGCCATGGCAATAAAATCGGCTTTCCCGGTTTCCAGATATGACTCCATAAGAGACGGTTCGCTGAACGCGCCAACAGCAACTACTTTGGATTTTGTGACCGCCTCGGATATTTTAGCGGCAAATGTCCCGTTGCAGCCCTCATCAAGAAACATACTGGGATGTGTAACGGTAAACACTGAATCCACCTCATGACTTCCGGCTGAAACGTGTATCAGGTCGCAGTGCCCGTCGAGCTGTCTGGCGAAATCAATTCCCTCCTCGATTCCATAACCGCCCTCGTAGCACTCGGAACCGGAAATACGGACTTCAATGGGGAAATTACGTCCGACCTCGGCACGGATAGCGTCGCACACATCAACCGTAAGACGTGCGCGATTTTCTATTTGAGGACCGCCCCATTTGTCGCCGCGCGTGTTGAGCATAGGATTCATAAACTGCGAAAACAGCCAGCCGTGTCCCGCATGTAGCGTAACCATACCGAAGCCGGCCTTTTTGGCGAATGCGGCCGCGTCGGCAAATTTGCGTATGGTGCGGCGTATCATCTCCTCGCTCATTGCCTCGATGCTTCGCCCGTCAACGTTCATCGCAACCGGACCGTATCCTGTGCCGCCTCTGGAACGGTTGGCGTACAGGCCGGCGTGGATAAGCTCGGCAGATGCAACGCAGCCGTAACGGGTTATGGCTGTCGCAAGCTCATACAGACCGTGCAGAGCAAATGGGTTGTCCATATAGACGTGGTAATTTCCGAAGTCGCTGTGCTCCTTGTCCACGTAGCAGCTTCCAACGGTCACAACTCCGGCGCCGCCTGCGGCAAGACGCTCGTAATATGCAACGGTTTCCGCCGTATGATAGTAGCCGGTTTCCATGCTGCCATGTAAACCCAGGTGTCCTGTTGCGGAGGCAATTAATCTGTTTTTAAAATAAGTTCCCGCAATGGTTATCGGCTCGAAAAGCTTTGGATATTTCAATTCACTCATTCCAATAACGGCAGAAAATACTCTGCCTCTCCTTTCAGCTTGTAATATCTGACTGCTTCTTACAGCTCCACCGCGATATTAAACGCAGAGTGATTCGCTGTTGTCACGGTGCCGGGCCTTATACAATCGCCCGCAATATAGGTTTCGCCGGGGAGAACGTTCTTAAATCGTTCCAGCATTTCTTTATCCGGCCTGAAGCCGGTGGACAAAATAACCGTATCTGCTTCGACGAATGTGGTGCGCCAATTTCTGTCCTCAATCGAAATTCCATTTTCGGTTATTTCACGCAGACAAACGTTGCCAATCATTTTGCACCTGTAGTCCTCAAGCTTAAATGCGAGACCGCGCGGGTAATTTGGGATGATACTGTCAAAGGGGAGCATGTCTATCATGGTGACATCATGTCCGTCTATCAAAAGCTGGAGCGCGGTTTCGGCTCCGGAGGCGCCTCCTCCGATTATGGCAGCCTTTTTGCCCACTTCCACCCTGCCGGTATCTACGTCGCCTACCCATACGACATTACTGAGCTCAATGCCGCGGACAGGCGGAAACACCGGCTTCGCCCCCACGGCCAAAATCAGAGCGTCGGGGTGCTCCGATAATACAAGCTCCGCCGTCGCCTCGGTGTTAAGCCGGACTGTAAGACCATGGGTGTTCATCGCCCTGTCAACCTGCCAGTTAAAGTATTTCCGCAGGTCGAACTTAATATCAAGTCCGGTGGCGTATCTAAGAGTGCCGCCTAACTGAGCGTCCCGTTCAAACAATACCACCTCGTGCCCGCGCTGCGCGGCGACAATTCCCGCCTCCATTCCGGCGGGGCCGCCGCCCACGATTACAACCTTTTTGGGAGTGCGCGCGGCGGGAATGGGGTCGTAGTAAAGCTCGCGTCCAATGGTTGGGTTGACTGTGCAGCGAATGCTGAACATATCACGGCAGCGGTTGTTGCAGTGCTGGCAGCGTATACAGGGGGTAGTACGCTCAGTGTGGCCGGCCTCGGCATTCTTGACCATGTAGGGGTCCGCTATCAGGGAGCGACCGATAGCGACGACATCCGCCTTTCCGGAGGCTATAATTTCCTCTGCATCCTCCATGGCTTTTATCGAGCCCACTGTGACGACAGGGATGTTAAGCGCACTTTTAAAGTCCTCGGCAAAGTGTACCAGATAGTTATGAGGCCAATATTGGGGCTGGATAGTCTCGGCCGCAGAACGCCAGTCCTGATGCATACCCGCCGATATGTGGATAAGGTCAATCTTATCCTCTATCATTTTTGCGAATTTTATGGATTCTTCTTTGGAGAGGCCGCCGTGTATCAATTCATCCGCACAGTGACGATACTCAATAACAAAGGATGGTCCGACCTTTTTGCGGATGGCCTCAAGCACCTCAATGGCGAATCTGGCGCGGTTTTCCAGACTGCCGCCATAGCGGTCGGTTCTGTGGTTGGTAAGAGGAGAGAGAAACTGCCCGATGAGATGTCCTTGAGCGCCGTGGACCATTACCATTTCCAGACCGGCCTTTTTACAGCGAAGCGCGGCTTCGGCAAAGTCGTCGATGGTTTTGTCTATCATTTCCTGGTCCATGGTTCGTATATGTGTGAGCTTGCCGCCGTTCTTCTTCACGGCGGCGACCTCCATCTCGCCGTGGATGGGGCTCGGGGCCCATGTGTCGTGGTTGAGCAGAGAGTGTCGTCCGGTGTGGTTGAGCTCAACGGAAAGCTTGGCTCCGTAACGGCTGACCTCCTCGTTAATGTCTGCAAGGCCCTTGATTACAAGGTCGGTCCCCATATTTAATTGAAACAGATGTCCTCGCGCCTCGTCAAAATTGACAGGGGATTCTCCGATTGTGATTATACCCGCGCCGCCGCGGGCTATATGACGGTAATAGGCTATCATTTCATTCGTAGCCAGCCCGTCTGACGTGGCGAGCGTGCAGCAGGCCGGGGTGAACTCAATACGGTTTTTGAATACGGTTCTGCCTGCCTGAAGGGGGGCAAGCACATGCTCATAGTTTCCCATTTTCTCACTCCTGTTCTTATTTGGCGATAATCCGGCTGTAATTTATTGCAAGACATTCCTCCTGTGCCGGTGCGGCTACAACCGTTTGTTTTTATGTAGCCGAAACTTGACACAAAAAACGGTGAAGTATATACTGCTTTTATGCTCCTGAGGGTGTCTCATGTCTTTAGTGTAGTTTTTTATTGTGCGTGAGTAAATAAGAAAATGGGTTAAGATACATCAACTATTTGGTTGTATCTGCATTGCGCGCTTGAAAGTGCACCTCAAAATAATCGAGAAAGCGGTGAAGATGTGCTAAACGAAAGTAAGATTCGGAATTTTTTATATCTGGCCGGCAAGAAAAGCATTGTAAAGGCAGCGGACGAGCTGTATATAACGCAGCAGGCGCTCAGCAAGCAAATTGCACTGCTGGAGCAGGATATAGGCGTGACTTTGTTTACACGCACGAATAAGGGCATAAGTCTGACGGAAAACGGCAAAATCTGTTATGATATGTTCGACCGCTTTATCAAGGAGTATGACAGCTACCGGAAGAAGTTCAGCGAGAATGCGGGCGCATTAATAATAAATGTTGGTGCGCAGAGCTGGTTCGAGATAGGAAAGCCGATGCGCAATGTAGTAAAAACGCTTAATGAGAAAATTGTCGTCAACCTCGTCTGTTCCTCCATTGATACGCTGGTCGAGTGTCTTCAAGCCGGTGAAATTGATATAGCAATCATGCTCGAAAGGTTTATTCCGAGCGAGGACGACAGCTTTCAAAGCTGCCCTCTGACTGTAACACCTATGGGGCTGGTGATACCAAGGGATTATCCCGGCGCGGATGAGGCTTCGTCTTATCTGGACTTTCGCAACGAGCCCTATTTGGGGTTTCCGCTGAAAAATGAGGAGGCGTTTGAAACGCTCTCGAGGCTGAAAATCATGCTTTCAGAATATGGCATGTCTCCGGAAGCTATCAAGATTACCTCGAACAGCGAGTCGGTTTCTATGGAGATGGAGATAGGTCACGGTATATGTATGATGCCGCTCATGTTCAACCGCACAGTCCGTAACCCGAAAATTAAAGTGTTTCCCACAGATGTGGAGAAACGGCTGATGTGTGTGTGGAGGAGAAACGACATCTCGGAAGAACTGCAAAAATTCATTGAGCTCCTCTGTGTCGAATGTCAGAAAGGCGAATACCGCGAGGAGCTGGGCCTGTGATATCGCCTTGCTGCGTTGACGCGCATGTATACCAAAAGGGCACGATTTTATAATCGTGCCCTTTTGGTATTTAGACGGTGCCGCTTTTTGTGTTTATCAGGGCGGCAGCATGAATTCCATTTGTTATTTTTGTAATGGGAAATGGTAAATTTGCCTGCCGGAAATTGTCACGCCGCACTGCTGTGTGAGCCGGGCGTCATCATGCTGCTGACGGGAACCGCAACCGTGTGCGTAATTGGCTGCCAGCCGAATTTGCAAAACACGGCGCATATGGCGATGGGTACAAAGGTCAGCATGAAGAAAGGGAAGGTGAACATACCCATGACCTTCTTGGCGGTGCTGCCGCTGATGTTGTCCCACTCGCCCAGAAGCGTCAGCGCGCCGACAAAAAGCATGGATACATACATGCCCACAACAGCGGTGCCGAGGGTCAGAAACACGCCGGGCCAGCGCTCCGTGAGAAAGGCGCACACCACGGCCAGACCGCTGGCAAGGGCCGAAACCCCGTAGCCCCAGAGGGAGAGGGTGGCCGTTTCAAAGCTGGCGTAGCCTGCGCGGCCGCCGCGCAGTATGCCGCGCAGGAGCTGTGCGGCATACTTTATGGAGACCTGTATACCGCCCTGCACCCAGCGTGTGCGCTGACGCCAGGACTGGCGCAGGGACGTGGGCTGCTCGTCGTAGAGCATGGCATCCCGGCAGAAGCCTATGCGTACGCCGTGCGTGGCGCACCAGGTGTCGAATTCAATGTCCTCTGTCAGCGTGAAAAAGTGCCAGCCGCCGCACTTTTCCAGCAGCGAGCGGCGGAAGCCGAAGCCCGTGCCGCTGACGGCGCAGGTGGTGCCCAGAAGCATACGCGACTGGTTGAGGTGCACCGAGTCGTGGATAAACCAGAGCGCGTAACCGGAGGAAATCCAGTTGTCGGCGAAGTTCTTGGAGTTGCGGTAGCCGCAGAAGGCCTCGTAGCCGTCGGAGCAGGTGCGGTTCATCTGGCTTATGTAGTCAGGCCGCAGGAGGTTGTCCGCGTCGAATATGAGGAAGGCGTCATAGCCGTCGAGCACGCCGGTATTTTTCATCTGAGAGAGCAGGAAGTTCAGGGCGTAGCCCTTGCCTACCTGCCGTGTGTTGAAGCGCTCAAAAACGGTGGCCCCGAGCTTGCGCGCCGCGCAGGCGGTGCCGTCGGTGCAGTTGTCGGCCACGACGTACACGTCCACAAGCTCGCTCGGGTAGTCCTGCGCGGAGATGCTCTCGAGCAGGTAAGGCAGTACATTCTCCTCGTTTCGAGCGGCGATAAGCACGGCATAGCGGTTCATGATGGCTTTACCGTGGGGGCGGCTTTTTTTCAGCATCGGGACGAAAAGATAGACTATCTGATAGAGATAGCATATGAAAACAAGCGCCGCCAATACGCGGCTGACCATCCTCAAAACTTCAATGTGCATGTTTTGTCCTCCTGTCTTTGGGTGTGATTACTGCCAAGTGTAATTTTACGCCGGCATGCGCGGTGCCTGCCATAGCTTTGGCTTACATTCCGCAGGGGTATCCTTACATTTTTGAAAGCTTGCCGTTTTCGTGATTTTAATTTACCACGCCCGTGTTAAGAAAGCGGTTAAGGAAAGCGTGAAGATTGGGTAAAGATTAAATACGCCTTTTTTAACGCCTCCGACACTTAAAAGGATAGTATTTTCGCTATTAAAAAACAATCGGCCAAACCTTTAAGATTTTATTAAAGGCCTGGCCGGTTTTCGATATAAGGCTTTTATTCAAATTTTCCGGTATAGGTGCTCAAATCGAGCCTCACTGTGGTTCCCCTGCCCTGGCGGGAGGATATGCTTATACCGTGGCCGAGGTTGGCGCAGGCGCGGCGGCACAGGTACAGTCCTATTCCGGTGGATTTTTTGTCCTCACGCCCGTTGTAGCCGGTGAAGCCCTTTTCAAACACGCGGGGCAGGTCCTCGTCGCGTATGCCTATGCCGTTGTCGGCGATGCACAGGGTTTCGAGCTCTCTGTAAATGCGTATGCGCCCGCCGGGCGGAGTGTATTTCAGCGCGTTGGACAGCAGCTGGCTGATTATAAAGTCCAGCCATTTTTCGTCCGTTACAGCGCGCAGGCCGGTGCCGGGGAAATCCAGTGAAATCTGCCGAAGGATAAAAAGCCGGGCAAAGCGGCGGACGCAGGAGCGAATAATTTCGTCCACATCGTATTCTCGAAAAAGATAATCGCTCGCGTCGTCCTCAAGGCGCTGGTAGGACAGCACCATGCCGACATACTGTTCAATCTGAAGGAGCTCCGCCTCAAGCTGGGCGATGTCGGGCTCCGGAGACTGAAGCAGCAGGCGCATGGCGGAGATGGGAGTTTTTATCTGGTGGGCCCAGAGCGTGTAGTAGTCCGAGGCGTCGCGCCGGCTGTTCTCGCCCCTGAGGCGGAGCTGCACGGCATGCTCGCGCAGGATACGCAGAAGCTCCTGATAGTCCCGCTCCAACGTCCCTGCCGGCTCCGGCAGGCCGTCGAGCGAGACGGTAACGCTGTTTTGCAGGGCCTTTAGCCGCACGTGCCGGCGCAGGTGCAGCGCAAAGCCCGCCGCAAACAGCACGAGCCCGACAAAGGCGCAAAGCACCAGCGAGTAGGCCACCGCCTCCACGGGCAGGGAGTACAGCGAGAACACTCCCGCGAAGATGCCTCCGAAAAGCAGCAGCATAAGCATTATCTTGTAATGCCTTTTCAGGTAGAGCAAAAACAGCTTCATTTCTCACTCCACTATGTAGCCCGCACCCTTTTTTGTGCGGATAAAATCGCACAGTCCCACGCTCTCAAGTTTCTTGCGCAGGCGCGTTACGTTCACCGTAAGGGTGTTTTCGTCCACAAAGCTGTCGGACTGCCAGAGGTGGGTCATTATCGCGTCGCGGCTGACTATGCGTCCGCGGTTTTCCATGAGAAGCTGCAAAATGCGGTGCTCGTTTTTCGTCAGCTCCAGCTGCTCGCCTGAAAAGGTGAGCGTGCCGTCGGACACGTTGAGCACCGCGCCGGAGCACTCGATGAGCTGCGCGCTGCCGGCAAAGTCATAGGTGCGCCGCAGCATCGCGCGGACCTTGGCCGTGAGCACGGACAGGTCAAAGGGCTTGGCAATGAAGTCGTCGCCGCCCATGTCCATGGCCATGACTATGTTCATGTTGTCCGAATGCGAGGAGATGAAGATTACCGGAACGCGGGAGATTTTCCGTATCTCCGTGCACCAGTAGCAGCCGTTATAGAAGGGCAGGGAGATGTCCATGAGCACGAGCTGGGGGTCAAAGGAGGCGAACTGGGAGATTACGTCCGCAAAATCCTCCGCGCAGCGGACCTCCCAGCCATATGACTCAAGGCTTTTTTTCATTGCCTGCGCGATAACGGGGTCGTCCTCAACTATAAAAATCTTATACATCTGTTTTTCCTCTGTGAGCATTTGCCATAAAGCGATTTTTCTGATAGAATAAACTGATTATAGCAAACACGGCTGTGATTGACAACTTTCTGAAGGAAAATTTAAGACCATGGAGATACTCTATTGCGACAAGAGCATAGTTGTGTGCATAAAGCCCGCGGGAGTTCTGTCTACGGATGAGCCGGGCGGGATGCCGGAGCTGCTTGCCGCCGGGCTGGGTACTGAGCGGCGCGTGCGCAGCGTGCACAGGCTCGACAGGGTGGTGGGCGGCGTGATGGTGTACGCACTTTCTCACCGCGCGGCCTCGGAGCTCTCGCGCCAGATACGGGAGGGAACATTTGAAAAAAGCTACTTGGCCGTGATACACTGGCGTCCGCCGCAGGAAAAAGGCAGCTTCCGCGACCTGCTGCTGCGGGACACGCTTGAGCGCAGGACCCGCGTGGTAAAGCAGGCTGAAAAGGGCGCGCAGGAGGCGGTTTTGAACTATGAGACACTCGCCGCCGCGAAGGGCCTGAGCCTTGTCGGCATCGAGCTTGTTACCGGGCGCACGCACCAGATACGCGTGCAGTTTGCCTCACGCGGCCTGCCGCTTGTTGGAGATAAAAAATACAGCCGGTATCAGGACGGCTGCTCTCTTGCGCTGTGGTCGGCGCGTCTTCGCTTTGCTCACCCCGATACGGGC
>CATJWA010000275.1 GCA_949744025.1 uncultured Eubacteriales bacterium | reverse complement strand
GGACAAATACGTGACGGTGAAGCTCAACGAAAAAGGGGAGACTGTATGCGGAGAGCTGCCGCTTAACTACTGGCTCAAGGAGCCCTTTGCTCCGACCTACGCGGAGAATTACAAAAAATGCTGCTCGAAATAAGGGGGAAGGGAGTATTACGATGAAGGAATTTGAAAAGGCGCTGCTGCTGCCCAATCCGATGACGCCGAACAGGGCCGTAGTATTCAACGAGGACAAGTGCATCGGCTGCAACAAATGCATCGAGGTCTGCCGGGCCGACGTGCTGCATCCCAACCCCGTCAAGGGCAAGCCGCCGATTGTGCTGTATCCGGACGAGTGCTGGTTCGCCGGCTGCTGCGTGGGCGCATGTCCGGTTGAGGGAGCGTGTGAGATGCCCCCGCCGCTTCAGCAGAGGGTGGCCTGGGTAAGAAAGGACACGGGCGAGTTTTTCCGCGTGGGTATGAAGAACCCGCCGCCCGTTACCTATACGAAGCCCCCTGTGATTTAAAAACGGGAATATGACGAAAAGGAGGGAGAAAAAATGACACTGGAACAGGCGATGGAGCTGGCGGAGGAGTATTTTTCCTTTGATTACCTCGGAGACGCGATGATGGACGTAAGGCGGGAGCCTGACGATGAGGCTCTCAGGTCCGAGCTGGCGCGGACGCTGGCGGAGGTTATGTGCAGCGAGAGCGGCGAGGATGAGGCGGAGCTTTTTGAGCAGGCGGCAAGGGCCCGTGTGGAGCGGTTTGTGACAAGCATTAAGTCGGCCTCCGGCACGGGATGCGGAAAATAAGCCGGAGCGCACGGCGAAAGGCGCAAAGGACTGAAAAGGAGCGCGGAAGCGAATGCGGATTTTGATTGTGGGAGGCGTAGCCGCGGGCGCGTCGGCCGCCGCGAAGGCGCGGAGGGTGAACGAGGAAGCGGAGATTATTGTCTTTGAGAAGGGCGGCTACGTCTCCTTTGCCAACTGCGGGCTGCCGTACTATGTCGGCGGGGACGTGGAAAAGCTGGATGATTTGCTGCTTGTGACGCCCGAGCTTTTCCGGGAGAGATTCAACATCGACGTGAGGACCGGCCACGAGGTGGTCGGGATAGACGCGGATAAAAAGTGCGTAACCGTCAGGCATGAAGGGCGCGAGACGACGGAGAGCTATGACAGGCTTATTCTGGCGGCCGGAGCGGAGCCGGTAAGGCCGGGGATTCCGGGGATTGAGCTTGAGGGCGTGCATACGGTGGCCTGCATTGAGGACGTTGAGGGCATAAGCGCGGCGCTGGACGCGGGTGTGGAGCACGCGGCGGTGGTCGGCGGGGGATTTATCGGCCTTGAGATTGCGGAGGCGCTGCTTAAACGCGGAGTGAAAACGACGCTGATTGAACAGCTTCCGCGTCTGCTGGCAAACTTTGACCCCGAGCTTTCAAAGCCTCTTGAGCGGCACCTCAAGCGCCTGGGGCTGAAGCTTATGCTGAAAAAGGGCGTGTCGGAAATTCTCGGCGACGGGCGGGTAAGCTCGCTCAGGCTCAGCGACGGCTCGGAGCTGCCGGCGCAGATGGTTATAATGGCGGCGGGGATGCGTCCGCGCCTGGAGCTGGCGCGCCGGGCGGGCATGGAGCTCGGGAGCTTCGGCGGCGTAGTCGTGGACGAGGAGATGAGAACCAGCGTTCCGGACATCTACGCGGCG
>CATJWA010000274.1 GCA_949744025.1 uncultured Eubacteriales bacterium | reverse complement strand
GTGCGGCTATTGCTGCACCGTCTAAATCATTTATTCGTCGCAAATACCCAAGATTACAATGCCGATAACAACTACGAAAATAGCTGCGTAGTGCTTCCAAGAGAGCCTTTCCTTGAGAAAAAGGCGGCTCCAGAGCACTGAGGCCACGCAGTAGGCAGAGATGATGGGTGCGGCCATGGCAACGTGCTGTGTGTCTGCTATGGCGTAGATGTAGGCGAACTGGCCGGCGGTCTCGAACACGGCGCCGGCGTATTTAGGCGCCTCCATTTTCGGAACAAGCTTGTCCTTTTTGATTATGACTGTATAAATAAAGCACAGCACGCCGCAGACGAGGAAGGTCAGCTCATAGGCGACGTTCGCGGAGTCCTCGTTCAGAACCTCAAGCACACGGTTGTCGGCAAAGGTACCGAGCGCGTCGAGTAGGCAGTACATAACCGGCAGGGCAAGGGCAAGCCACGATTTGGTATAGCGATGGTTGGATGCCTCCTGACGCGCGCGGCGCAGCTCCTCGTCCTCATGCGCCTCGACGATGCCGAGCGCGACGACGCCGACGCACACACAGGCCGTGGCGACAAGCTGAAGCGGCACGATGCTGTTAATGCCGTCGATTGCAAGGCACAGCACGGCAACGATTGCGCCGGAGGAGTTGCAGATGGGAGAGGAGATGGACAGCTCAATATAGCGCAGGCCGAGATAGCCCATGGCCATGGACAGTATGTACAGCATGGACACTGGCAGATAGGTCAAAATTATTGAGATTGATATTTCCGTTCCGCCAATGAATATCTCGTAACAGGCGTGCAGGCCCACGACCACGCCAACAGCCATGACCATTTTCAGGTGACTGTATTTGTCGCGCGCGTCGGCGCAGCCTATTTTGGAAAACAGGTCCGAGCCGCTCCAGAACACAAGAGCAGTGAGCGAAAGCCAAAACCACATCATTTTAATTTTATCAAACCCTTCTCATACATTTTTTGCAGGGACATAATTATCCCTAATTTTGCGTGATACCAGGTAAGTCCGCCTTGGAAGTAGACGGAGTAGGGCTCACGCATGGGGCCGTCCGCAGACAACTCGATAGAGCTGCCCTGAGCAAAAGCACCGGCGGCCATGATAACGTCGGAATCATAGCCGGGCATAGGAGCAGGGACAGGGCGGACATAGCTGTCAACCGGCGCTGCGGCCTGTATTCCCTCGCAGAAGGCAACAAGACGCTCAGGCGAGCCGAGCTCCACGGCCTGAATGATATCATGACGGTTCTCTTTTCCTGCGGGAATTACTCGAAAGCCGAGAGACTCATACAACCGCGCGGCAAATATGGCGCCCTTGAGCGCGCCGGAGACGGTTACAGGGGCCATGAAAAGACCCTGATACATGGATTTCTTTACATCCAAGCTTGCGCCGACCTCCTGGCCAAGGCCTGGGGCGGAGAGCCTGTAGGCACAGCGGTCAACGCATTGTTGCGTGCCGCATATATATCCGCCGATGGGGGACAGGCCACCACCGGGGTTTTTTATCAGCGAGCCGACAATCATATCTGCACCTACGTTTGAGGGCTCCAGCGTTTCGACAAACTCGCCGTAGCAGTTGTCTACCATACATATCACGTCGGGCTTTACCCGCTTACAGAATGCGATGAGCTCGCCGATGCGCTCGACTGAGAGGGTGGGACGCATGGCATAACCCTTCGAGCGCTGGATTGTTATAAGCTTGGTCCTGTCATTTATCGCTTTTTCAATGCCTCCGTAATCAAAGCTGCCGTTGGGAAGCAGATCGACCTGACGGTATTTGACGCCGTATTCGCTCAGAGAGCAGGCGCTGGGCCTGATGCCGATAACCTGCTCAAGGGTGTCGTAGGGCTTACCTACTGGTGAGAGTAGCTCGTCCCCCGGAAGAAGATTTGCCGAGAGAGCGACAGCAAGGGCGTGCGTGCCGCACACAAGCTGAGGGCGAACCAGTGCGGAGTGCGTGCCGAAACAGGCGGCGTATACACGCTCAAGCGTGTCGCGGCCAATGTCATCGTAGCCGTAGCCGGTGGAGCCGGCGAAGCACTGCGCGTCCACCCGGTTGTCCTGCATGGCGCGCAGCACCTTAAGCTGATTGTACTCCGCTGTGCGGTCGATGGCGTCAAAACGCGGGATGAGCCCGTCAATGATACCGTTGCAGTAGTCGAGCACTGCCTTGTCTATACCGAACTTCTCATACATCTCAAGCATTGCTCATTTTCCTCCGTTTTCTACTGTTATTGTTCGGGCATAATAAAGCCAAGCGACATTATAGCATGAGTGACAAAGATTGACAATGTCGTAATGTTGTGCAATAAAACAAAAGTTTACGATTTGTTAATTGACAATTTATACCGATACTGACATACTTAATAATAATTAAGAAAATAAAACCCGTGTGCTTTCGGGCTGATATTGGGGAGCGTTCTGTATGAAGCAAAAACTGATACAATTTATGTATGGCCGCAACGGCGTTGACCTGTTCTCCCGATTCCTGACATACTTAGGGCTCGTACTGGTACTTTTGCAGCTTATATTCCGCGGAGCGGTGGGAAGGATTTTCTGGTATCTGGCGCTGGCGGTGCTTATCTATGCCTATTTCAGAATCTTTTCAAAGAATCTGGCAAAGAGGCGGGCGGAGAACGCGAAATATTATCAATACCGTATGAAGGCCCTGAACGGCTTCCGAGACTGGAAGGACCGGCGCAGGCAGAGCAGGGACTATAAGTTTTTCCGCTGTCCGTCCTGCCGGGCGATGCTGCGTGTTCCGCGCGGCAAGGGGAAGATACGCGTGACCTGCCGCAAGTGCGGCACCGCCTTTGAGAGAAAGACCTGATATGTTCGGATATATTGTCGCAAGTGTGGACGCGCTCACGCCGGAGCAGAAGGAGCGCTATCGCGGCTGCTACTGCGGACTGTGCCGCGCGCTCAGGCAGCGCCACGGCAGCCTGAGCCGGCTGACACTCAATTTTGACATGACGTTTCTTGTAATGCTTCTCACGTCCATGTACGAGCCGCCGGAGAGCGAGCAAATAAAACGCTGCTTTATCCATCCGGTGAAGGAGCGCGAGAGCTGGAGCAGCCGTTTTACGGACTACGCCGCTGATATGAACGTGGCGCTGGCTTACTATAACTGTTTGGACGACTGGCAGGACGGCAGGAGTGTTGCGCGGCTGACCGAGGCAAAAATGCTCAAAAGCGGCTTTGAGCGCGCCGCGGAGCTTTGGCCCCGCCAGTGCACGGCTATAAGCGCCTGCATTGAGGAGCTCTCGGACATAGAAAGGAGCGGGGGAGAGAATCCGGACGTGGCGGCCAACTGCTTCGGGCGGCTAATGGGCGAGCTGTTTGTGTATTATGAGGACTCCTGGGAAAAGCAGTTTCGCCTTTTCGGACAGTCTCTTGGCCGCTTTATTTACATGATGGATGCCTGTGTTGACTTGGAAAGCGACTTGAAGCGCGGGCGTTATAATCCCTTCGCTTCCATGGGCGGGGCGAATTTGACAGAGCAGGAAAAAAGGAGTATACTCACAATGCTCATTGGCGAGTGCGCCGTGGAGTTTGAAAAACTGCCGCTGCTTCAGGATGTGGACATAATGCGCAGCATACTTTACAGCGGTGTTTGGATACAGTACGAGCGCGCGATGAAGAAAAAGGGGGAGTCGGAAATTGATAAGCGATCCCTATAAGGTCCTTGGAGTCTCTCCCAACGCAAGCGACGAGGAAATCAAAACGGCCTACCGCAGGCTGGCGAAAAAATATCATCCGGACCTCAACCCAGGCGACACGCGCGCGGCGGAGAAAATGAACGAAATAAACGCCGCTTACGACCAGATAAAAAATCCCCAGCCGCAGAACGATTACGGAGCTTACGGCGGGGCCGGAAGCTACAACGCCTATGGCGGGGGCTACGGCTACGGCGGAGCCTATCAGGGGCAGCGTGAGCAGGAGCGCAACGAGATAAAGGCCGCGCGCAGCTATATTCGCAGCCGGCATTTTGCCGAGGCGGTAAACGCACTGTCAGGCGTGCCGCCGGCGGAGAGAGACGGCGAGTGGTACTACCTCAACGCCATAGCGAACTACAACATGGGCAACCGAGTCGCGGCGCTCAACCACGCTCAGCGCGCGTGTTCAATGGAGCCGGGAAACATGCTCTACCGACAGCTGCTTGAGCAGATACAGTCCGGAGCACAGGCTTACGAGACCTACGGAGACGGCTTCGGTTTCCGGAGGGTAAATGTGGGAGGCGGAAACATCTGCATGTCGCTGTGTCTGGCGAACCTGCTGTGCAACCTATGCGGAGGCGGTATGTGGAGATTTTTGTGGTGCTGAAAGAGCCTGAAGTGAGGCCGTTTACGGCCTCACTTTTTTTGATGTAAGGAAAAAGGAGCGGGGAAGAAATGGATAAGTGGTTTACAGTAGATAAGCTTGACGGGCAGACATATGTAATAAGCGAGTACCGGCACTGGGAGGAGACGCACTGCTATCTTCTCAACGGAAGCGAGCGAAGCCTGCTTATTGACACGGGACTCGGTATTTCGAACATTTATGACGAGGTGCGCAGGATTACGGACAAGTCTGTCGCGGCGGCGGCAACTCACGTACACTGGGACCACATCGGAGGACACAAGTATTTCTCTGAAATTTATGCCCACGGAGAGGAGCTTGGCTGGCTGAACGGGCATTTTCCACTGACGATTGAAACGGTCAGGGAAATGGTACTTGACCGCTGCGACATACCGGAGGACTTTGACGTAAGCAGCTACGAGCTTTTCCGCGGCACGCCGTCGCGGGTGCTGGAGGACCACGATGTAATCGACCTTGGCGGGCGGAGCGTTGAGGTGCTGCACACTCCGGGCCACTCGCCGGGGCACATGTGCTTTTGGGAAAAGGACAGAGGGTACCTGTATACGGGGGATCTGGTTTATAAGGACGTCCTTTTTGCGTACTATCCCTCGACAGACCCCGAGGCGTATCTTGAGTCGCTGGAGAAAATCGCGGTGCTGCCAGTGAAAAGGGTGCTCCCGGCGCACCACTCGCTGGACATACAGACGGAGCTTATACGGCGTATGCGCGATGCGCTCAGGGAGCTCAAAGCGGAGGGGAGACTGCATCACGGCGGCGGCAGGCTTGATTACGGAGATTGGGGAATATGGCTCTGAAATATAAAAATGGCGGCATGGCTATTTAGCCATGCCGCCATTTTTATACATTGTGTTAAGCTTTACGGAATCCGGCAGAAGCGCATCAGGATTGCGGCGGCTTCGGCGCG
>CATJWA010000273.1 GCA_949744025.1 uncultured Eubacteriales bacterium | reverse complement strand
GGGAACCGCGCCCTCGGGGAAATGGATGTGTATATCCTTTTTCTGGTAAAAGTCCGGCTCAATGCCAAGCGTTTTGCAGCGCGTGCGGATGTAGCTGACCGCCGCGTGGGCCGACTCCTTCATCACGTCGCCGAGGTTGCCGGTCAGCTCGAGCTTACCGGTTCCGTCCATGACGCTGACCTCAACGTCCAGCACCTCTCCGCCCACGCTTGTCCACGCCAGGCCGCGCACAAGACCGACTTCGTCCGCGGCGTACATTTTCTCCGGCTTGAATTTCGGCGCGCCCAGATACTTTTCAAGCTGTCCGGCCTTGACGTTCACGCTTTTTCTCTCCCCGCCGGCTATGGCCGCGGCGGTTTTGCGGCACATAGCGGCAATCTCACGCTCGAGCACGCGCACTCCGGACTCGCGCGTATATTCGCTTATAATTTCGCGTATCGCCTCGTCGCTGAGCTTCAGGCGCGCGGCGGTCAGGCCGTGCTTTTTTCTCTGCTTTGGCAGAAGGTAGCTTTTCGCGATTTGAAGCTTTTCCTCGTCCGTGTAGCTGGACAGCTCGATAACCTCCATCCTGTCGAGCAGGGCGCGGGGAATCGTGCTGGTGGTGTTGGCGGTGGTTATGAACAGCACCTCCGACAGGTTTACAGGTATCTCAAGGAAGTGGTCGCGGAAGCTGCCGTTCTGCTCGCCGTCCAGCGCCTCCAAAAGCGCCGCGGAGGGGTCGCCCCTGTAGTCTGAGCCAAGCTTGTCAATCTCGTCAAGCACCATAACGGGGTTCATGCTTTTTGCCTGCAAAAGTCCCGAAACTATGCGTCCCGGCATCGCGCCGACATAGGTTTTTCTATGCCCGCGAATTTCGGCCTCGTCGTGCACACCGCCGAGGGACAGCCGGGCCAGTTTTCTGTTTGTGGCGCGGGCTATGCTTATGGCGATGCTTGTCTTACCGACGCCAGGAGGCCCCACAAGGCACAGCACGCCGCCTTTCACGTCCGGCGCAAGCTGACGCACGGCCAGGAACTCTATTATGCGCTGCTTGACCTTCTCCATGCCGAAATGGTCCTCGTCCAGACACCTTCTCGCCCTGCGTATGTCCGCGGTGTCCCGGGTGCGGCTGTTCCAGGGCAGCTCTATGCAGGTATCCAAATACGTGCGTATCACAGCGGCCTCGGAGCTGCCGTAGGGCTGCTTGGCCAGTCTTTCAAGCTCCTTGATAAGCTTCTCCTGTGCCTGCTCGGGCAGCTTGAGCGCAAGTATTTTCGCGTGGTACTCCTCCAGCTCGTCCTGCGCGTCGTCCCCGCCGTCGCCGAGCTCGCGCTGTATGGCCTTTAGCTGCTCGCGCAGGTAGTAGTCCCTCTGTGAGCGGCTGACCTCCTCTCGCGTGTTCTCGTCTATTTTCTTCTCCAGACCGAGGATGTTTATCTCCCGCGCCAGCAGACGCGAGACCAGCTCCAGCCGCTTTATCGGGCGCAGCTCGTCAAGCACAAGCTGTTTTTCCGTGTGCTTGAGAAAAATATTCTGAGTTATATAGTCTGCGACAAAGCCCGGGTCGTCGCTGTCGATGAGGGAGATTATCGTCTCCGGAGCTATCGTGCCCGTCAGCTCCGCATAGTCGTCAAACATGCTCACACAGCGGCGCATTAACAGCTCGCTCTTATCGCTCAGCGACTTTACCGTCGCGCCGTCTATTTTCCCTACCGTAACGGCCAGCGAGCCGTCGCGCTCGGTGACCTCGGCAATCTCCGCGCGGAAAAGCCCCTCAACCATCACCTTTACAAGCGTGCTGCCCGGTATACGCAGCACCTGCTTTACGGTGGACACCGTGCCGACACGGAAAAGGTCGTCCTCGAAGGGGATGTCCGTGGCAATGTCCTTCTGCGCGACAAGAAAAATCTGCTGGTCGCTGCTCAGCGCGGCGTTAAGCGCCGCAATGGACAGCGGGCGTTCCACATCAAAGCTGATTATCATTCCCGGAAAAACGGTTATCCCCCGCAGCGGCAGCAGCGGAAGGGTCATCACTTCCGTATTGTTTTTATCATCCATACTTTGCCTCCTTTCCGGCAAGACCGCATGATGCAGTCAAAGTCAAGACAGGGCATATCAAAAAAGTGGCAGCGCCACTTTTTTGAAAAGGCATCGCTACGCTGCGCGCCTTCGGGCACGAGGTCTGCGACGCCTTTTGAGTATTTTTTGTCAGGACGAGAGCTGCCTTCTGTCCGTCGTCCTTATAATCTGCGGCGCTGTGCCGTTTTTCACGCTCTCAGCGGTTATTACCACATTCGTTATCGTCTCGTCTGACGGCACGGCATACATCACGTCCGTCATCACGCCCTCCATCACGCTGCGCAGTCCGCGCGCGCCTATTTCCATGGCAATGGCCTTGTCAGCTATCGCGCCGAGCGCCTCCGGCTCAAACTCAAGATCCACACTGTCGAGCTTGAGCAGGGCCTTATACTGCTTCGTAAGCGCGTTTTTCGGCTCGGTAAGTATTCTTATCAGGTCGTCCCTTCCGAGCGAGGACAGCGGCGTTATTACAGGCAGACGGCCGATAAGCTCCGGTATTATGCCGAAGCGCAGCAGGTCGTGCTGCTGTACGTGAGAGAGAATCTCACCCACACTGCGTTCGGCCTTGCTCTTTATATCCGCGCCGAAGCCCATGGTCTTTTTGTCCAGACGCTGTTCTATTATCTTTTCTATCCCGTCAAACGCGCCGCCGCAGATGAACATGATATTCGTCGTGTCCACATGTATGAACTCCTGATGCGGGTGCTTTCTTCCCCCCTGGGGAGGCACGGCGGCCACAGTGCCCTCAAGTATTTTCAAAAGCGCCTGCTGAACGCCTTCGCCGGACACGTCGCGCGTTATGGAGGTATTCTCGCTCTTGCGGGATATCTTATCAAGCTCGTCAATATAGATTATGCCGTGCTGGGCACGCTCAACGTCAAAATCCGCAGCCTGAAGAAGCCGCAGGAGTATGTTCTCCACATCCTCGCCGACATAGCCGGCCTCTGTGAGAGTTGTGGCGTCGGCTATGGCAAAGGGAACATCCAGCAGCTTCGCCATGGTCTGTGCAAAAAGCGTTTTGCCACTGCCGGTGGGACCTATCAGCAGTATGTTGCTCTTTTGCAGCTCAACGTCACTGTCGGTGCCGATGCTCAGTATTCTCTTGTAGTGGTTATACACGGCCACTGCAAGAGCTATTTTCGCCCTGTCCTGCCCGATAATGTAGTCGTCAAGCACACGGCGTATCTCCGCCGGCCTCGGCAGCTTTGCAAAATTCAGAGTTTCGGAGCTCCCGTTCTGCTCGGAGTAGCCGAGCGAGTAGTCGTCCTCAATTATACCCATGCACAGCTTCACGCACTCGTCGCAGATATACGAGTCGTTACCTGCTATAAGCCGGTTCACCTGCGACTGCGGCTTGCCGCAGAACGAGCATCTGATGTTTTTCTTTTCGTCCGATTTGTTTTGCATAAAGGATTTCTCCTCAAATCACAAAAAATAACAAAATTACATTTAATCGGGGACGCCGGAGCGTCCCCGCGCTGCGTTTTATCGCTTTGCTATAATCTTATCCACCAGGCCGTACTCCAATGCCTCATCGGCGGTCATGAAATTGTCTCGCTCACAGTCGGCGGTGACAACATCAATCGGCTTGCCGGTGTTTTCCGAGAGAATACGGTTCATGCGCGTTTTTACAATTTCCAGACGCCTGAGGTGTATAGCCATGTCGGTAATCTGTCCCTGTGTGCCGGCGGAGGGCTGATGAATCATTATCTCCGCGTTCGGCAGGGCAAGACGCTTCCCCTTCGCTCCCGAGGAGAGAAGGAACGCGCCCATGCTCGCGGCAAGCCCCACGCATATCGTGGATACGTCGCACTTGATGTACTGCATGGTGTCATAGATTGCCATGCCCGCTGTCACGGAGCCGCCGGGGCTGTTGATGTAAAACTGCACGTCCTTGTCCGGGTCCTGCGCCTCAAGGTAGAGAAGCTGCGCCACGATAAGGCTTGCGGTGGTGTCGTTTACCTCCTCGGACAACATCACAATGCGGTCGTTGAGAAGGCGCGAAAAGATGTCATAGGAGCGCTCGCCGCGCGAGGTCTGCTCCACAACATAGGGGACTAAACTCATTTGTATAAAACTCTCCTTTCATTTATCAGCCTATCCAAGAGAGCATATCCCAATATCTCCCTGATTATTCAGCCTCAGCCGGCTTGTCTTCAGCTTTTTCCTCGGTCTTTTCCTCAGCCTTTTTTCTGGACCTTCTCTTGGGCTTCTCCTCGGTTTTTTCCTCAGCCTTCTCCTCTTCCTTTTCCGGCTCAGGCTTCTTATCTGTGACAACGGCACTGTCGCAGATAAGGTCCGCGGCCTTTCTCAGCCGCAGGTCACGGCGCACAAGCTCCTCGGGAATGGCAGATTTGACCTCGTCCAAAGCAACCTGATAGTTCTCCGCCGCGGTCTTGTACTCCTGCTCTATGTCCTCCTCGGTCAGCTCTATGCCCTCCGCTTTGGCAACGGACTCCAGCAGCACCTCGCCTCTGGCCTGCTTTTCGGCTGAGGGGCGCAGAACAGCTCTGAAACGCTCCTCGTCCATTCCCATCATGCCGAGGTACTGGCCAAACTCCATGCCGTTCATAGCCGCGTTCTGCCTGTAATCGGTAATCATGCTGTCAAGCTGCTCCTCAATCATTTCATTGGGCACCTCAACGCTCATGTTCTCAATGGCCTTATCGACAGCCGCGTTGCGGAAAGCCTTATCGGCCTCGTCCTGCTTCGCGGCAAGGAGATTTTTCTTTATATCGGCCTTGTACTCGTCCAGAGTGTCAAACTCGGACACATCCTTGGCGAAATCGTCGTCCAGCTCGGGAAGCTGGGACTCGCGCACCTCGTTTACCTTGACCTTGAACACAACGTCCGCGCCGGCCAGACCCTCATGGTAGTTTTCCGGGAAAGTGATATTCAGCTCGCGCTCCTCGCCGGCCCTCGCGCCTATGAGCTGCTCCTCAAAGCCGGGCACGAAATGCTTGGAGCCGAGCACGAGGTCCTGTCCCTCAGCCTTGCCGCCGTCAAAGCGCACGCCGTCCTTATAGCCGTCGTAGTCGATGTTCACGGTGTCACCCTCGGCGGCCTCGCGCTCCACATTTATAATGCGGGCGTTGCGCTTTTGTACGCGCTCGAGCTCCGCGGCAACCTCCTCGTCCGTGACCTCAACGGTCTCCTTGTAGACCTCAAGGCCCTTATACTGCCCGAGCTCAGCCTCGGGATAAAGAGCGACGATAAAGTCAATGGTCAGGCTCTTGTCCTCGCCTACGTTGAAGTCGGTGATTGCAGGACGGCCGACGGTTCTCATGTCCGCCTGCTTTATACCCTGCTCATACGCCTCAGGCGCTATTTCGTTCACAGCGTCCTCATAAAACACCTCGGCACCGTACATTCCCTCGACCACCATGCGGGGCGCCTTACCCTTGCGGAAGCCTGGGACATAAATATTTTTTCTGGTTTTAAGATATGCCTTATTTACCGCGCTCTCAAACGCGGCGCTGTCCACCTCGACCTGAAATGTCAGCCTGCCGTTGTCTTTCTTTTCAACGTTTTTTACGTCCATGGGGTGTTTTCCTCCTATACATTATCAGAAAGTACTGATTTTTATAAAATAAACATGCCGGGACAGTATAACAGATACTCAAGCGAAATGCAAACAATTTCCGAAATTTATTGCCGCACATTAAAGTATTTTTTTCGGCCTGAACATAAGGTAGTCCGCCGAAACAAGAGAATATTCCGTTCCGCGGAACATACCCTGAAAAGCGCTGCGGTGACATCGGCCGTGGAGATGACCATAGCAGCAGCAGCGCGCACCGTAGCGCTCAAGCAGCGAAATTATCCCCGCGCACTCATAAGAGCCGTATTTCGGGGGGTAGTGAAGGAAAACAAGCTTCTCTCGCTCGCCGGCAGCCTTAAGGCTCGTCTCAAGACGCATCAGCTCCCGCTCCATTATTTTTTTGTCATGCTCCTGTCCCCGCTCCTCCTCGTAAAACCACCCCCGCGTGCCGCATATGGCGTAATCGCCGTAAAGAATGCAGTTGTTGTTGAGTATCTCGATGCTGTCTATCCCGTTCCCCGCGAAAAACGCATATGCCTTTGAGGCCGTGCTCCACCAGTAGTCGTGGTTGCCCTTAAGCACTATCTTTTTCCCCGGCAGGCTGTGGATGAACAGAAAATCCTCCCGCGCGCGGTCAATACTCATAGCCCAGGACAGGTCGCCGCAAAGCACCGTCACATCTTCTGAGCCTATCTCCGCAAAGCCCTCTTTTAATTTTTCAACATGATTTTCCCAGCGCGGGCCGAACACATCCATGGGCTTGTCTCCGCCCAGAGAGAGATGAAGGTCGCCTATTGCGTAAAGTGACATCGGACGCTCCCGTATATTTTTCTGAAACCGGCGGATAATAATTTCACCGGGTCACCGGGAAAAT
>CATJWA010000272.1 GCA_949744025.1 uncultured Eubacteriales bacterium | reverse complement strand
GAGCTATGCCAAGGCTTTGGAATCGGCCTTACCGAGTTTTTCAATTCGCCGCTCTTTGACGAGAACAATTTAGAGCCATAAAAAACCTCCGATGCTATGAGAAGCAACGGAGGTTTTTCGTTTATCCGTACACCCTGTCCTGAATGGCGTACCGTATTTTCTGAATCTGGCCTATCACCCACGCGGCCACCATGGGAAGCCCCACAGGGCTGACGGCAAGGGCGATCAGCAGCAGGCAGATACCGTTTTGCACCGAGCCGGTTATCAGCACCGCAACGCCGAGGATGCCCACCAGCGAGGCGGCAAGGCCGAATATCCACGCCGAGCAGTACAGCAGGCCGGAGCAGAGCCAGACAAACGCGGTGAGCAGCACCACAACGGGAGCGGCCAGCAGCTTAAATAAGAACTTCATATCATCGGCCTCCTTTGCCTTTTCTGACTATATGATACCGGGAAAGCCGGAATCTCGCAAGGATACGGCGGACGGCCTCGGAAAGACCGCCCGCCATGCCCTTAATGCAGCCTTGACAGCGAGCGCAGAATATCCTTTGCCGCGTCCCATAGCTGTTCCTGTTTCTGTCGGATGTCCTGTATGTCCTCCGGGTAAACGCGCCCCGTCTCATTGGCGCGGCGAGCAAGCTGATTGAGATTGTTGCTTGACCGGCGCAGGAGCGAAACCATCTCCTGAAGCTCCGGCAAATCCAGACGCACCACATAGCCGTCAATGGCGATCTTGCGGAGATAGGCGCTCATGTTGGCTGTGCCGAGCTGCACCATCTTCTGTTCGATCTGCTCCCGTTCCTCCTGCGTGACCCAAAACATCAGGGGAATATTGCGCTTGCGGTTTTTCATTCAGCGTTCCTGCCCCTTTGACTTCGCCGAAATTTTCGGCGAAGTTGCCTCCTGCGTCTTTTGGAGCTTGGAGCGGACGGAGGGCCTGCGCTTTTGCAGGGGCTGGTCGAGGTTTTCCTCTTTTGAGATCATGGCAAATACGCCCTTGCGGTCTGTGAGCGTTGACAGGGAAAGCGATTGAAACGGCAGCAGCTTTTGCAGCTTTTCCGTATCCTTTGTGCTGGCCCGCATCATAAAATCTGCGGACACCTCTGCCATGAAGTGGGTTCCGCTGGGGCTGTTCGGCTCCTGCGGCTGTTTCAGCCTGTCCAGCAGCCGCGCCGCCTCTGTATGGATTTCCTCGGTGGTGAGAGGCTGGGTAAGCAGGAAGTCACGCCGCGCCTGATTGATGAACAGGTCAACCAAGCCGGGGTGTGACTGCGACACGATATATTGCGTTGTGCGGTCATCGCCCCATGCGTCCTTATCATCGGGGACGGGAATCGTTTTTGCCCACTCCTTGTTGCTGCGAGAAAAGCGAGCATCCCAATCCATGTGCCGGACGGTCAGGGCAAGGATATACAAGGTACGGTCATAGCCGAAAGCATCCACGACCTGCCGGACGGCTTCTTTTGTATCAAGGCAGTTATCGTGATAGCTGTCCCGAATAGCACTGTGGATTGCCTCCTTGCAGGCCAGATTCGCCTTGTTGGAGCTGCGGTAAGCGTCCAGCTCCCCATGCTCGCTGGCATAAGCTCCAGACTGGGTATAGACTGGTGATTCACGCCATCGAGCGAGAATGCCGTTTGCGTGTTCTGAGATGCACTCAGGCATCGCGTAAAGCATATCGGTTTCCCGCTTGTCAAACTCTCTGTAAAGCTCATCCAGTGGGGCATACGCAGACAACAAAGCCGACATTTCGGCTCCCGACAGGTCTGCGGACTTCATACTGCAAATTAAATCTTCGCGCATTGCATATTCGTAGCAATAGTTCAAGATTTCCTCCGGGGGCTGCTCCAGCAGCCACGCCCGGTATTTGTCCTGCTCTGCGGACAGCTTATCCACAAGAGCCTGCTTCATTTCTTCATTGCTCATGTTCATCTGACCTCCAATTCGTGAGATTTTTTCTTTTCCGATGTGCCATGTACGCAGGGCGCTTTCAGCTTATCCAGCACCGAGGGACGGGCGGACTTCGCAACCGTCTGTTCCGTCGTATGGCCTTGGCTTTCCAAATCCAGCTCGGTATTCAGCTCGGTCAGGCGCGCCGTTTTCTCCCGCAATGCTTCCTCATGGGGAAACGGCTTCCCGACCTCTGCTTTCGCGGCCTCCACCTGCGCGTACAGGTTAGAGAGCTGGTTTTCCACGCCTTGCAGCCGAGTGGGAATCCGGGAAAGCTCATTTTCTATGCGCTGGATATTGCCGCGCGGATCTGAGCCGAGGTCAATTTTGTATGTCATCTGTCCTTTGAGCGTCAACTCGTATTCAAACATGGTGAATGCCACCTGCATGGTAAGGCCGCGATATTCGCCGATCACCATGCTTTCACCGGCCTTGACCTCCTTGCAGGCATCCAGCAGCGCAGCACCGGCGTTTTCCTTGTCGGTCAGGGTATCGCCCCTCACCGTCATACCTACAAAGCCCTCCGCAGGCAGCGGGTGCGCCGCCAGCGTTTTTGCGTCTGCCTGAAAACCGGCGATGTAGCCCTTGTATTCCTCGATCTTCGCGGGAAAGTGTTTCATCAGGTTATCTTCCAGCCGGTATTGCTTGCTCTGATGGTCGGCTTTCATAATTTTGAGCTTGGTGACCTCAATATCCAAATCCATACGCTCTTTGATACGCGGGTCGCCAGCGCACAGGGCTTTGATCTCCGCGTAATTGAGCGCGGTATCGTCCACATCCTCGCAGGAGCGCACAGGGTTTTTACTGGACATGATCTGAGAGATAAACTTCTGTTTTGTCTCTATGGTCTGCCAGAGGTAAGCGTCAAAGGTCCCCTCGGTGACATAGCGATAGACGCGGACTTTCTCATTTTGATTGCCTTGGCGCTCAATACGGCCAAGGCGCTGCTTCAAGTCGCGGGGCCGCCATGGGCAGTCGAGGTCATGGGAGGCAATGAGCCGATCCTGCACATTCGTACCTGCTCCCATTTTCTCAGTGCTGCCTATCAGGACGCGCACCTGTCCGCTGCGGACTTTCCCGAACAGCTCCTTTTTTCGTGTGTCTGTGTTGGCGTCGTGGATAAAGGCCACCTGTTCAGGGGGTATACCTGCGGCCACCAGCTTCTGCCGGATGTCCTCATACACCGTAAAGGCGAGGACTTCCCGCTCGGCCTCAGCCAACTCCACGCCGTTGATGCTCTGGGCTTCGGCCTTTGCCGCCATTGCCTGCGCTTTGGCGGCGCTGACCTTTGGCGTGGAAATATCGCAGAATACAAGCTGGGTGAGCTTTTCCGCGTCGCCCTCCCGCCAGCATTGCAGGATGTTTTCGACACACTGATTGACCTTTGTGCCGTATTCATCGGGCAGCAGCGGATTGATGATACGCTGGTCGAGGCCCAGCTTGCGCCCATCGGAGGTTATCTTGAGCATATTGTCAATGCTCGCGTCCACGCCTCCGGCGTGGACTTTTGATGCGCGTTCTGACAGCCCCTTTACCATTGCCTGCTGATGCTCGGTGGGCTTGGAAACAACGGTATGGAACTCCACCTCCGGCGTGGGCAGGTCAAGCTGGTCTGCCGTCTTGATGTCGGCGACCTCCCTAAAGAGATTCATCAGCTCCGGCAGGTTAAAGAACTTGGCAAAGCGCGTCCGCGCCCGGTAGCCCGTCCCCTCCGGGGCAAGCTCCAGCGCCGTCGTTGTCTCTCCAAAGCGAGAGGCCCAGCAGTCAAAGTGGGTCATGCCCATTTCCTGCAAGCGGTCATACTGCAAATACCGCTGGATGGTGTAAAGCTCGGTCATGCTGTTGCTGACGGGTGTGCCGGTGGCAAAGACCACGCCGCGCCCGCCGGTCAGCTCGTCCATATACCGGCACTTATTGTACATATCCGAGGATTTCTGCGCGTCGGAGGTGGAAAGTCCCGCCACATTCCGCATTTTTGTGTAGAGGAACAGATTTTTATAATTATCCGATTCATCCACGAACATCCTGTCCACGCCGAGCTGTTCAAAGGTCACAGCATCGTCTTTCTTATGGTCTGCTTGCAGCTTTTCCAGCCGCGCCTCCAAGCTCTTTTTCGTGCGCTCCATCTGCTTGACGGAGAAATGCTCGCCTTTCTCCATCTCCAACTGCCGGAGGCCAATTTCAATCTCGGTGATCTGATCCTGCAAAAGCCGCTCCTGCCGCTCCACGCTGATGGGAATACGCTCAAACTGGGAGTGGCCGATAATAACGGCATCATAGTCGCCGGTGGCGATGCGGGCGCAGAACTTCTTGCGGCGGCTTTTTTCAAAGTCTTTTTTGGTGGTGACAAGCAGGTTGGCCGAGGGGTACAGCCGTAGGAACTCAGAGGCCCATTGCTCGGTCAGGTGATTCGGCACAACGATAATCGCTTTGCTGGACAGGCCGAGGCGCTTACTCTCCATGCAGGCGGCGACCATTTCAAAGGTCTTGCCTGCGCCTACTTCGTGGGCAAGGAGGGTATTGCCGCCGTAGAGGATGTGTGCAATGGCGCTTTTCTGATGCTCCCGTAGCTCGATCTCAGGATTCATGCCGGAGAACACGATATGGCTTCCGTCATACTCGCGGGGGCGTGTGCCGTTCATATTCTCGTTGTACCATGCAACAAGGGTCTGGCGGCGCTCCGGGTCTTTCCAAATCCAGTCTTTGAAAGCGTCCTTAATGGCCTGCTGTTTCTGTGCGGCGAGGGTGGTTTCCTTGGCGTTCAGGACGCGGCGCTCCTTGCCGTCCGGGTCCTCAACAGTGTCATAAATGCGGGTGTCGCGGAGGTTTAAGCTGTCCTCCAGAATCTCGTATGCGCTGGCCCGTTCTGTGCCGTAGGTGGTAAAGGCCGCGACATCGTTGGAGGGAATACGCCCCTTGGCGTCAATATGCCATTCGGCGGTGAACTTGGAGTGTTCGACTTTCACAACATCGTGTAGATAGGGCGGCGTGTGAAAAGTCTCCACCATGAACTGCTGAATATAGGAGGCATCCAGCCAGTCCACGCCGAGGCGCATTTCGATCTCCGAGGCATCGAGGTCAACCGGCTGCGCCTGTTCCAGTGCCTCCACATTGCGCTGATAGGCCGGGTCATGCTCTGCGGCGCGTCTGGCCTGCCGGAGCTTCAGCCGGACTTTGCCGGAGAGGTGTTCGTCCGCCGTCTGCCATTCCTGCCGGATGGGGTCATGGAAAATTACGCCGTTTAGCTCCTTGGTGATCTCGTCCTCGGTTTTGCCGGTGAGCTGTGCCATAAAGGGCAGGTCTACCTTGGCCCGCTCGCCGATGGAGACGGCCAGCGCCTCGGACGCGGTATCCACCGATGTGACGCTGCGCTGCTGGCGAATGGTGCGCTTGGTGAACATATCCGCCTTGCGCTCAAAATTGCCGTCATCATCCAGCACCTCCAGCGAACACAGGAGGTAGTATGCGGAATCGTCCGAAAAGGCCAGCTTGTTCCCTCTGCTGCTGATAATGCCGTATTTCGCGGTATAAGCATCATAGAGGGTGTTCAGCTCGGCCTGTTTCTCTTTGATGGCGCTTTCGGCGGCGTATTCGTCCATTTGCAGGTCGATCAGCGCATGGACGCAATCCCGCAGGGCGATTATGCCCTTAACGCGCTCCTTTGCGGTGGCGTTCAGATCGGGGCGCACCATGACGCTGTTTTCGCGGAAGTAGACCTCTCCATCCACAAGGGTATAGGAGTAGTTTTTCACATCGGGGTCTGCGGGGATGGTGTCGCGGATTTCCTCATCCTCGCCGAGATCGGGCAGCTCAGCCTCCCAGTATTCGCCGGTGATGTGCTGTACCGCCTCATGGAGCTGTGCGGCGAGGTCTGCACCCTCTATCGGCGCGAGGGTAAAATCCTGCCTGCCATACTGGGTACTCTCCGAGGTGGGCGTACCCAGCATCATTTCGGGATGGTCGAGGAAATAGCTGTTGATGGCAAAGCCGTCCTCGTTCTGTCCGAGATGCACCCAATCCGGCTCAATGTCAATCGGCCTGTCCCTCTTTTGGAGGAAGATAATGTCCGACACGACCTCCGTACCGGCGTTGGCCTTAAAAGCGTTGTTCGGCAGACGGATCGCGCCCAGCAACTCGGCCCGCTGCGCGATGTACCTGCGTACCTCCGGCGACTGCTTATCCATGGTGTAGCGGCTGGTGACAAAAGCCACAATACCACCGGGGCGCACCTGGTCGAGAGACTTTGCGAAGAAATAATCGTGAATGGAAAAACCGAGCTTGTTGTAAGCCCGGTCGTTGACGGTGTATTGCCCAAAGGGGACATTGCCGATGGCGAGGTCGTAAAAGTCCCTGCGGTCTGTTGTCTCAAAGCCCGCGACGGTGATATTGGCCTGCGGATAGAGCTGCTTTGCGATCCTGCCGGTGATGCTGTCCAGCTCCACACCGTACAGGCGGCTTTTGCTCATTTCCTCCGGCAAGCAGCCGAAGAAATTGCCCACGCCCATGGCCGGTTCCAGAATGTTGCCGGTCTGAAAGCCCATGCCGCCGATGGCCTTGTAAATGGCCTTAATGACCGTAGGACTGGTATAATGGGCGTTGAGGGTGGACGCTTTAGCTGCCTTGTATTCCTCCGGGGAGAGGACAACATACAGCTCTTTGAACTCGTCCGCCCAATTTTCCTTGGTTTCGTCAAAGGCATCGGCCAGACCACCCCAGCCCACATAGCGGGACAAGACCTCCTGTTCTTCCGGCGTGGCCTGTCTGCCGTCGAACTCCAGCTCATGCAGCAGGGTGATGGCCTCTATATTCCTGCGAAACTTTGTCTTTGCGCCGCCCACACCGAGGTTATTATCGGTGATACGGAAGTTTTCGGCGGCGGGCGCTTGTGCTGGCTCGTCTATGTGCAGGCGTTCAATGATAACATCGTGGGGCAGGTGGTTTCGTTCTGTGGGATAGACCGCAACGGTTTCCGACTGGACTATCTCAGGAGCAGGTATTTCTTCGATTGATGTCTCATGGGATACAGTAAGTGTATTTGCTTGGTAATAAGCGCGGAGAACGGCCGCAACTTCTCTCCATTGAAAAAACAACGCAGCCTTTTTGTTCTCATCGCTGTCCAGAATGTTGATCTCCATACCAGCGGCAGAAGTAAAAAAATCCGCTGTCTCGCCGGTTACAAGCTCCATCGTTTCAGCTCGGTCAGAGGTCATTTCGGACAAAAGCGCCGCAATCTGGCTATTACCATCACCTGCATGAAACCATGAAGCGATGACTTCTTTCTCGTCTGAAGAAAGCAAACCGTTCTCAGCGCCAAGCACTTCCAGCAAATCGCCGTCAGCCGATGCCAAGTCAGCAAACAGGAAATCTGTAATCCGGCTGTTTCGCGCGTCCCGCTGGAGCAGTCGTGCAAAGTTTTCCCTGTTTTCCGCGCGGAAGATGGGATAGGCCAGCGTGGGGTCGCGCAGGGACACTTCTCTGTCCCGTATCTCGTCAATGAGAAAGGCGGTATCGTCCAGATAGACCGTATCGCCCACTTTATAGGACGGCTCGGACTTCGCCGAAATTTTCGGCGAGGTTGCGCTGTCCAATGTAAGCTGCTCGGCACTGTCTTTTTCTGTAACGCCAAGCACAGGCTGAGAGGACGCATCCTCCAGCGGAAAGTCGCCGACGATGTGTAGCCATTGCTTTTCCTGCAAGTCATAGACGGCAGCGCCATCATAGCGAAAGCCGTCATCCTCCATTGTCCCGTCTACATAGCCCTGCGCCACCTTTTTGGCCTCTTTCAGCGTTTGGTAGTCCAGTCTTTCGTCAAAGCCGTTTTCAAAGTGGTGGTAGACCACTACCTCATACCGCGCAGCCATGCGACTGGCATAATCGTCGATAGCCTCTTTTGTCAGCCATTCGGGTTTTTCGGGGAGGGTATCGTAAAGCTCCCGCATCTTTTTGATCTGATCGTACACATTGCCTGCCCACAGGTGCTTTTCGCTGCGGCCTCCCGCGCCTAAAAAGTAGTCGCAGTCAGTACGCAGCCGGTCTAAAAGCTGATATTCAAAGCTGTAATCCCGCGTCTGGACGGCTTTTTCCTGCTCGGTGAAAAACTGATCCTCGCGGATGAGCTGGGCGATCCGGCGCTGCATCTTTGCCCAAGTGAGCTTGACCGGCTCGGTTGGCGGCATACCAGCAAGGGAGGTCACAGTAATGAAAAAGGGGCCTGCGTCCTCATAGCCCTGCCCATACTCGCGGGCGAGCCATGCGGCGGTTTCCTTTTCGCGGGCGTGGTCTTGCATATAGCGCACCACGCGCCGCTTGCTTTCTATATCGCCGTTCCACTCCCGCAAAACATCGTCTATATCCTCCTGCGTGACCTGATACGGCGTTTCGGAAAGGAGCGGATAGGTTTCGTTCAGCACCTCGCGGTGCAGGCGGTTATGGAACTCGCTTACATCGTAGTACAGCTTTGTGAGCTGCAAATCGTCAGCACCGTTAATGGCGCGCTTGATGGCGGCAGCGCCCTCTAAATAGGCGGTTTCGCGGTCAGAATTGCGGCAGGCGTTCAGGTATGCCGTATCTTTCAAGAGCGCATCGAACACAATGGGCTTGTAGTAGTCGTACAGCTCCCGAATGGTGGGGGCGGCTTCGATTGTCTGTTCCCGCGTCTTTTCAAAGTCTATATTAGCGGGGAATGAGCCGTATGAGCCGCCGTTGTCCAAGTCAATATACACAAGATTACTGCGCTTTACGGTACGGCTGACTGTGCCAACCTGTCCGACATACTCTGCGTGATTTGGGAAATTTACTGCAAGGATTTTAACTCTGTCGCCTTTGGCAAAGTCGCTCAGTTGCTTTCCCGAATCAACGGCGTCGCGCATTTCCTGCGCGCCTTTCTGCGGGAGCATTGCCAGTGAATAGGTGTTTCGCGTATTGCCCTCTCCAACAGCAGAAATTGTTACGCCATACTGTTCGCGGAGCTTTTCTACATACCGTTCCAGCACATGAGCCGGTATACCGCACATCTCCACCCGCAAAGTGCCGGAGACGGGGCGGGTTGTCAGATGCAGCCCCAGCAGCTCAGCGGCGGTCTTGGCGTCCTCGCCGTACATTTCAAAGAAGTCGCCCACCTGAAACAGCACAATATCGTCAGGGTGGTGTTCTTTGACCGCGTTATAGGCAAAGTCGGCGGGCAGCTCGTTGGCAGGTGTTTCCGGCTTATCTGCCGGAGGCATGGAAAAAGCGGAGGATGATAATTCCTCCGCTTCCGCAATGCTCTTTATTTGTTCTGCTTCCGAGGGGAACAGGGCAAGCTGTTCACCCTCCTGCGGCTCGCCGAAAGGATTTAGCTGAACACCAGCTCCCGCAGGATGATCTCCTCCGCCTGCGCCTTGCAGTTGTTCATCAGCCCCACCCACTTCATCGGGTCGCTGGCTTTCAGGCTCTCCGTCGCGCCCGCCGCCTGCGCCAGCTTCGGCATCATCTGCTCCAGCCGGTTCTGTGCCGTCTGCTCGATCTCCAGCAGGTGCGGGTACAGCGTCTCGCTGAGAATCATGTTGTTCCACAGGATCGGGCGATGCTCCTTCAGGTATTTCTTCCGCATCCTGCCGTACTTGCCGAGGCTCGCCTCCGGCACTTCGCTCAGTTTCAGGTCGGGAATCAGATAGTCTCCGTTCTTCGTGTATGTCATTTCTGTCATGGTCGGCGCTCCTTTCACGCTCATAATTTTTTACAGTGACTTCGATCTGCCGCAGCACCTGTTGACTGCTCTCGCTGACCGCCGTACCAAGAGCGGCTATCAGCGGCGGGGTATTGAAATCAAAGATGCTCAGAAAATCCTCATGCTCAAAGTATTCGTCCGGTTCAAGGCCGCAGCGGGACATGAGAGAGTAGGTGATGCTGACAACGGCGGCGTTTCGGAACGCCACTCCGATGTTGAAATCATCGTATTCCTCTAAAAAGGAATCGTCAACGATGCCAAGAATATCCCGCTGGTGGTCGTTCCAGTATTCATCGGCAAGCTGGGCGGCCACGCGCTCAAGCTGGAGGGCAAGGCCGTCCTCGCCGGAGACATCGTAATTGCGTTCCAGCATGGCGGTCACGCTGTCAAAATGCTCCTGCTCCAATTCCCAAAGGAAACGGCGGCGGGGAAACTCCCTGCCGCCGGTGTCGGAAACATCAAACACATATTTCAGGCGCGGTTTGTCTGCGCTGACATCCACAAGGGCAATGCCGGTAGATCCGCGCCGCACATAGCGACCCATGCGCTCATTCCAGAAGTCGTACTCCGCGCAGGCGGTGGCATCTGGGCGCTGGGCGTGAATCATCACCTGCTCGTTATAGGGGTATTTGTAGAGACGGGCGGCGGTTCGCAGAAACGCTTTCCAGTTTTCCGAGCTGCCGGTAATCTGCTTTGCCGCATGGTCTGCCATCTGGCAATAGGCTTGCAGTTTACTCGGCATCGTCGCCCTCCATTCCTCCAAAATCCGGGTACAGGTCGAGGGCGGCATACTCCGCGTCGCTGGCCTCGTTCAGCTTTCGGATTGCGGAATCGGTCATGTCCCGCAGCTCGGTTTCGTCCTCGGCCAGCTCGCCGCGCATGGCGGTGAGGGCGGCGAGCAGCCCCTGCCTTGTGCCGGTGTCATTGTAAATACTCATAAGGGTCATTTCGTCCTGCGTAAAGTGAATCATCATCAAAGCTCCCTTTCTGCGCTCTTTTTCGGCGCGGTTCTGTGTGGTCTGTCCGTCTGCTGCTCTGCACTTTTGAGCTGTGCCAAAACCGAGGGCTTTTTTTCGGCGCGCTCCCTGTGGACGGCATCGGCCAAATCCATGAGAGAAATGGGCTGACCGGATTTTGCCTGTGCCTCCAGCTCCGCAACGGTGGGCTGCTTGGGGCCGTTGTTGATGATACCGTCAATCATGCCGTAATCGTCCTCGGTGGCAATCTCGGCATTTTTGAGGTAGTTTTCCGGCTCCTGCCGCTGCACCGTCTGCTGGTATGGTATCTCCACTTTGGCCTGTCCCGCAAGTATGCCTCTCATATTGTCCCATTCCTCGCGCTCCACGCCGAAAATGCCGTCGTGCTTTTCAATGTCCTCGGCGTCCAGCGCCATACTCTCGGTGCTGTCCCCATAGAGCATGAAAACAGGAACATCCTGTTCAAACAGCTCCCGCGCCCGTTCTTTGGACAGCGGCAGCATGGTGTCGCCGTCCATGTAGCCGTAGGCGCACATATCCTCCACCGTAATGGCCGGGTCGGGCATGGGGTATGTGCCGGTGTTCCACAGCGCGTCATCCTCTCTGGCAAAATGCTCGACCAGCGCCTCATAGTGGGGGTTAGGCGCGGCGGGGGCCTCAAACTGCGCCTCTTGCAGTTCGTCCAGAATCCCGATGTCCGTCAGACGGATGGGCGCGTCAGCGCCGATATTGTGGATTTTACAGATTTCCAGCGCCGCCGCAGAGAGCTGGATGTTGGGCATATCAAGCTGTCCGCCATCCAATTCCTGCTTGGTAGTCATGTCATAGAGGGTGTAGTCCACGCCGCCGTCGCACCGCTGCACATGGAGGTATTTGTTATTGTCTACGGTGTAAAGCCGCTCCATCGCCATGGCCGGTTCCACCTCAATTTCATCTGCCTGCTTCTGCACATCCTGCTCCTTGCAGATTTCGGCATAGTGGCGGTCAATATCGTCGATCAGCGCGGAGGCCGTCTTGTTGATGGTTTCCAGACTGGCCCGCAGCTCCGGCAGCTCCTTATCCTGCGACCAATTTGCGATATAGCCAAAGCTGTTTTCGCCGGTCTGGATGCCGTAATAGGCGCAGACGGCAAAGGAGACGCTTTCGGCCTCCACTTCCTCGGTGCTGCGGTCTTTTGCTTCAGGTGCGTCTTTCGCATAGTTGTGGAGCTTGGAATGGGTGATCTCATGGATAACCGCAGAGACGGTCTGCACCTCGCTCATGCCCTCGCGGATGGAAATGCGCTGTTTGTCGATGGAGAAAAAGCCGTCTGTATCAGGCGTGAGGGGCTTCATCTCAATGGGGACGGGAGAGGAACGCCGCAGGGCCTCCATGAACACCTCGTAATTCTGCACATCGCCGGTCAGCGTACCGACAATATCCGGCAGCGGCTCGCCCTCCGTCTGAGACACATCAAACACCGAGACGATCTTAAACATGGGGATTTTGATTTCCTTTTCCTCCATGATGATGTTGCCGTCCTTATCCCGCATGGGGAGCTTGGTGTCCGGGTCGAGCTTTTCTTCCTCGATCTTCTTCTTAAACGGCGTGGGCGCAATGATTTTGATGCCCTTTTCGCCCCGTTTGACATTCCGGCCAAACTGATCGCGCCATCTGTTAAAGCCCGCCACCAGCGTGGCATCCGGGCGCTGGGCGTGAATCAGGAGGGTATTATTCACCGAGTAGCGGTGAAACCGGCTCATGTGCGAAGATAGTCCATATATCGTTCAGACTGAAAGAGGTCTTGAATACTGGCCTCAATGCTGGCGGTGATCTCTTTCAGCCGTTCTTTGTTGGTGCTGTTTTCTGCCATAAAGCACTCCTTTCAATGGGGTAAATAGTCCAAAAAAAGAAAGCGCCGGCCCATAGACCAATACAGCCCATGGGTCGGCGCTTCTCTTATTCGCTTTTGGGAGATACGCTCCGCTTGGGCGGGGTAATTCCTGCCTGTTTTGCGCGCTGGCTTGCCGCCCTGCGCCGCTCGTCGCTGACCGGCTCGCGGACGCTCACACAGCTTTTGGGGACGATGTAGCTGACAGCGCTGGGGCGCTCCTTTCGCTCCGGGTAGATTTTGTCCGGGTATTTCTCAGACAAGCGCCGCAGCTTTTTTATCAGCTTGGGGTCGTGGGTATAGACGCTGGCAGTAGATTCTGCCTGATTGTAAAGCAAAATCGTTTCCATCTCATAGAGAGAAAGGGTCATGGCCGCTGCCTCATGCCGCCCTCCCGCCGCCGAAGTCAAAGCGGTAGGTGCTGCGCTCGCCGTCGTCGGTGAGCAGCAAGTCCGTATTATAGGTCTTGCCGGTCTTTTCCGAGTAGATATTCTCCACATGGACGCGCCCTGCCTCCAGCAGCGCCGCCGCCATCTTCCTGTCCAGCTTGATCTTCTTGGCGGTCAGGAACTTGTTGTCCTTCCACAGCCCGAAACGGCAGGTGTTGCTCTCGCAGAAAAAGCCTTTTTTACTCTCGGTCACATGACCGCCGCAGCGGGGGCATTTGCCGATGACCTCCCGGCCGGAGGGGAACAGCACCTCCGCGCCCGGAATGGCCTGATAGCCTTTCACCAGCTCGGTGAGCATGGCGGCGATCCCGTCGAGGAAGCTGTCGCCCTCCAGCTCGCCGCGCTCCACCTGTTTGAGCTGATGCTCCCATTCGGCGGTGAGCAGCGGGGACTGGAGCTGTTCGGGCAGGACGGTAATGAGGGAAACTCCGGCGTGGGTGGGAATGAGATTGACCGTCTTTTTGGACTTACTGCGCTCCACAAAGCCAGCGGACACCAGCTTTTCCAGCGTCGCGGCGCGGGTAGCGGGCGTACCCAGCCCCTTGCGCTCGGCGTCCTCCGGCATATCCTTTGCACCGGCAGTCTCCATTGCCGCCAGCAGCGTGTCCTCGGTGAAGTGCTTGGGCGGCGTGGTCTTACCCTCCTTGACGGCGGCGGCAGATACCTCAACGGCCTGCCCCTCTGTCAGCTCCGGCAGGGGCTTGTCGGCCTGCGTTTCGCTGAGATAGGCTTTCCAGCCGAGGGAGAGGACAGTCTTGCCTTTCAGGGTAAAGTCGTTACCGCCGCAGCTCAGAACGGCGGTTGTCTCCGCATAGCGGTGTGCGCCGCTGACCGCGCACAGGAGCTGCCTTGCCACAAGGCGCAGGATCTCGCGCTCCCCCATAGGCAGGTCGGCAAGGCTGACCTTACCGGCGCTGGCCGTAGGGATAACGGCATGATGGTCGCTGACCTTGGCGCTGTTCACCACCTGCTTGGCGCTGACCTGCTCCGGCGCGGCCACCTCGCAGATGGCGGCGGCAACGGCGGCATAGGCCGGAACGGAAGCCTCCATATCGTCGGTGAGATACCGGGCATCGGTGCGGGGATAGGTGCAGAGCTTTTTCTCATACAGGGCTTGGAGATAGTCAAGGGTCTGTTGGGCGGTGTAGCCGAGGATGCGGTTGGCGTCGCGCTGGAGGGTAGTCAGGTCATAGAGGGCGGGCGCTTTTTCGGACTTCTCCCTGCGCTCTACCGTTTTGACGGTGGCCGTCTGCCCCTTGCAGGCGGCGGCAATCTTCTCGGCCTCCTGTTTTTCCTGATACCGCTCGGACGCGGCGGCAGCGTCGCCCATGGCAAGCTGGACGGTGTAGAACGGCTCGGACTGAAACGCGCTGATCTCTGCCTCGCGCTCCACCAGCAGCGCCAGCGTCGGAGACATGACGCGCCCCACATTCAGGGTGCGGTGATAGAGGACGGAGAACAATCGCGTAGCGTTGATGCCCACCAGCCAGTCGGCCTTGGCGCGGCAGAGAGCGGACTGATGCAGGCCGTCATACTCGCTACCGGGACGGAGGCTTTCAAAACCGGCGCGGATGGCCGCGTCCTCCATGCTGGAAATCCACAGCCGCTTCATGGGCTTGTCGCATCCGGCGAGGTGGTAGGCGGTGCGGAAGATCAGCTCGCCCTCGCGCCCAGCGTCGCAGGCATTGATGACAGCGGAAACATCCTCCCGGCGCATAAGGGCTTTGAGGATGTCAAACTGTGTCCACTTGTCCCGGCTGACCTTAAAGCGCCACGACAGCGGCACGATGGGCAAATCCTCATAGCGCCATTTGGCGTAATCGGCGTTGTAGGTTTCGGCGCTGGCAAGCTCTGCCAGATGTCCGAAACACCATGACACAAGGTAGCCGCTGCCCTCCAGATACCCATTGTCCCGGCGCTTTACTCCGAGAACGGCGGCGATGGACTGGGCGACGGACGGTTTCTCTGCAATGATAAGCTGATACATAAATCATTTCTCCTTTTTGACAGCGAAAAAGCAGCCCCGGTAACCGAGACTGCTTTTCGCGTTTTGTTATGGTGTTGTGTTAAGATTCTTCCCCGTCTGCAAGAACGGCCTCTATGTCCCTGCCTCCGTAGAGTACGCGAGTAATGTTCACGATTTTGTGGTCGTGATCCGGCATATAGAACACACAGTAATGGTCTACCGGCATAATACGCCAGCCCCGGCTATGCCATGGCTCTTTCTCATACCGGCGATACCGCTCCGGCATTTGGTCGAGGGAATAAATGTTTTCTTCCAGTCTTGCAAGCTGTGCGGCAGCGTTTTGGGCCGATTGCAGCTCATAGGCAATATACTCATAGATGCCGCGCAAGTCCTGTTCGGCCTGAGCTGCGATCTCGACGGAATATGTCATATACCGTAGTCCTTTCGGATTTCATCAAAGACCTTGCTTGCCGGTTTTGTCCTGCCAGCCAACACATCCTGGTATCCCTTTTCCAATTCCGCGTCAAGCTCCTGTGCGGTCAGTTTGCTCATATCCACTACCTTTGCCTGCGGCAGTTTCATTTCAAAGGGGATGCCGCGCTGCAAAATGATCTGCTTGTAAAACATATTGATGGCGTTGGAGACAGGGATGCCCAGCGCGGTTAAAATGCCCTCGGCCTGTTCCTTTACATCCGGCTCAATGCGGGCATAGAGATTTGCTGTTTTTGCCATGTGAAACGCTCCTTTCCTGTGAATGGCGATCAGCTTCTCTTATATTATATCCCCCTGTCCGCACAATAGCAATACATTTTTGAAAAATTTATAATTCCAGCCTGCCGCGCGCTTTGACGCTCGGCTCCCGATCCCGATAGCAGGGCAGCATACAAGCCGTACCGTAGCGCCCGCAGCCGTAGCAGTGGTGGCCTTTGGGCGCTCGGACAGCGGGCGGCGGTTCCTTGGACGCGGAGGGCTTCTGTACCATCATGCGCTCCAGCGGGTTATTGGTGAAATAGCTCATGCGCCGCCGTCCCCGCTTTCGGCATCGTCCTCTGGCACTTCCTCGCTCTCAAAACCGTCATCATCGTCCTCGTCGCCGTAGTCGTAATCGTCGAGGTCAACGGGGCCTTTGGTATCGGGCTTTTCCTTTTTGAACTTGAAGTAGTACAGCGCCCCGCCGCCGCCGAGCACAGCCAGCAGAAGAACAATCAGGGCGGGATTGCCGCCGGACTTTTCCTTGTCCGGCTCGTCTGTCGGATCGTCCGGCTCAGTGGGCGGCTCCACCGGCTTTTCCTTGCCCACGCACTCGGTCATGTTGTTCTTGCAGACAGGGCAGCTTGTGTTGACCGCACCGGCCACGCACTTGTCCGCACAGTTGCAGACCTCCGGCGTTTTCACTTCCTCGTCGATCAGGGACAGCAAATCCGCCTCGTCCACCTGATTGAGAAAGTGGACGGTGTTGTTGCCCTCGTCGGCCTTATCAATGATGATGTAAAAGTAATTGCCGCCCTTGCTCTGCACCACGATGAACTGCTTATCTCCGGCAGCGTCGCCGTCAATATCGTCCACAAGGGTCATATTGCCCTCCGGGGTGAGGGGCTTTGCCGTCGCCTCCGGGGTTTCCGGCACTTCCGGCGTTTCCGTTGTCTCAGGCGGCGGCAGCTCCGAATCGTGGTAGTCGCCGCCGTCAGCAAAGGCGGTCACAGAAAAGGCCATCATGCAGAGCATGACGGCCAGCACAGCAGTAAACAGTCTGAACTTGTGTTTCATTCTTTCGTTTCCTCCGTATTCGTAAGAGTAGGCAGGGGCTTTCCCTGCATTTTCCGAATCAGCTCGGCCAGCTTTTCCGGCGTAAGGCCATGACTGCGGACAAGGCCGATGATGTCCGTATTCTCCAGCTCAGTGATCTGGCTGTCGATTTCCCGGTTGCGCGCTTGCAGCTCGCTGATTTTGCCGCAGTTTTTGTCCCGCTCTTTCCGCAGCTTCGTAATTTTCGCGTTCAGTGTAATCCCTCCTGTCAGTTTCCCGGCAGACGGCCATAGCAATAAAAATGCGCCTGCCAATAGCTTGAATTGAGATTGGAATAAGAAATAGGGTCGCCGCAATGAATCATCATGGAGTTGCCCACATAGATACCCACATGGGAAGCACCGGGCGTATCGTATGTACCGACAAAGAACACCAGATCACCGGGCTTGGCGTTGGCCGGTGATACCGGCGTGCAGATATTGCACAGGCCGTCCGCGCCCAGCCGCCCCACATTCCAGCCGGAGTGATTGATGACCCACGACACAAAGCCGGAGCAGTCAAAGGAGGTTGCCGGAGACGAGCCGCCCCATACATAGGGATAACCGAGATACTTCTCCGCTTCCTTTATCATGGCGGCAAATACTTCGTCCTCCAGCGCCTCCGGGGGAATGTCATAGTCGGTATAGCTGCCGTTGATGTATTTGTTGATGTAGGCCGAATCCGGGAACAGGTCGGGCCGGTTGCCGAGAGAGGCCATGTAAATGGCGTACATGGAGAGCTGTTCCTCGCCCATAATGTAGACCGGCACATGAGAGAGATTGAAGTTTTCCAGCGTGACCGTACAGATGTAGTAGTTATATGGCACTTCCACATCGTAATCATAGTCCTCGGTGCTGGTTTCGCCGGTTTCCGGGTCGGTGACGGTGCGCGTGCCTGTCCGCGTCTCTGTGCGGTATCTGACCTCAACATCAACGGTTTCCGTCAGGATATACTGCTTTTCAAAGAGCATGGCGAGCGTATCCTGCACATCGGCAATCGTCCATTCGCCGCCTTGCAGGGCGGTGAGCATGGAGATCAGCACATAGGGGTCATGTTCGATGCTGTCCAGATCATAGTGGTACTCGTCGTAATCATGGTCGGCCTCATAGTTGTCCAGCTTCTCCTGCAATTCGGCCTCCATGCCGCAATACTGCGCCTCTGCCGCCAGCATATCCGCATCCGCGCAGGGGTAGGTGGACATGGCCACGCCGGAGGACACGCCCTGAAACATCACCGAGCAGGAGGACATCATATTCAGCAGCATCACGACTACCAGCGCAAGCCCACCGATGATAAGCAGGCCCTTTCTGTGCCGTACAACAAAGCTGCCAGCCTTTTTTGTTTCCTCTGCGGCCTTTTTCGCCGCCTTTGCGGTGGCTTCCGAGGCTTTTACAGTATTCTGAGCGGATTTTCCGGCCTTGGCTGCGGCGTACTGCTTTTTAATGGCGCGCTTTTGCTGCCACTTGGAGTAGGGATTGCTGGCAAGCTCCGGGTGGTTAAGCTGCGCCTGTTTTTCCAGCGCCCGCAGGTTGGCCTTATCCGCGCGGGCTTCGGCGCGGGCGGCGCTGCGGTAGGGCTTGAGCTGATGGCTTCTGTGGGCATACTGCACAGCGCGGACGCTGCCCTCGGCGGTTTCCTCCAGCTTATGTGCGCCCTCCACGCCCACATTGTCATCCTCATTCCGGCGGATCTCACGATGCACCGCGCCCAGCGCCGCCGCACCCGGCGCATCCCGCACCGCATGATTGAGCTTGGAGGGCGGGCGCGGCTTTTCCCCATGCACCAGCTTGGTCGTGACCTTGCCGCTCTTGGCGTCAACGACGGTTTCAGCAGACGCCGTTTTCCCCTTGGGGATTTTGGCCTCTGCCTTTTCCAGCTTATCCATACGCCGGTCAGCCTTGCGGACGGCCTTTTTCAGCTCCGGCTGCTCCCGTTCTTCTTTGGTAAACAGCAGGCGCGGAGAACGCTTGCTCATGCCGCAGCACCTCCTATCCGCTGCTCTGCCAGCGCGCAGTATTCGGGATTCAGCTCAATGCCGATATAGTGCCGTCCGAGCTGCTTTGCCACCGCCGCCGTCGTGCCGCTGCCGAGGAACGGGTCCAGCACGATGCCGTCAGGCGGGCAACCGGCCAGCAGACAGGTTTCCACCAGCTTGGGCGGGTAGGCGGCGAAATGACCGCCACTATATGGCACAGTGTTGATTTGCCATACATCCCGCTTGTTGCGGAGCTGGGGAATGTCCTCGTCGGCGTAACCGGCAAGCCGGTGGTCGTTGATGTGCTGATGCTTCTGGCCGGGTATGTCGGTGGAATATTTGTTGTCCGCGCCAAAGCCCCGCTTCATCCGCGCAGGCGTAGACGCGGCCACCGGCTCGGCGATGGCCTCCGGGTTAAAATAATAGCGGCGGGACTTCGCCAGCAGGAAAATATGCTCATAGCACCGGCTGCATCGGTCTTTCACGCTCTCCGGCATGGGATTGGCCTTGTACCAAATGATGTCGTTGCGTAGATACCAGCCGCTGTCCCGCAGGGCAAAGGCCAGCATCCAAGGTATCCCGATCATGTCTTTCGGCTTGCAGCCCTCCACATGGTAGTTGAGCGCCACCGTCTGACCTGTCCGGCCATTGGGGTATTTGGGGTCGGTGGAATCCCCCTGATTGCCCTTTCCGGCGTAGGTGTCGGAGATATTGAGCCAGAGCGTCCCATCCGGGCGCAGGACGCGCCGGACTTCGGCAAACACCTCGGTCAAGCGCGCCACATACTGGGCGGGGGTTTCCTCCCGCCCGATCTGACCGGCCACACCGTAGTCCCGCAGGGCGTAATAAGGCGGCGAGGTCACGCAGCAATGCACAAGGTTGTCCGGCAGCTCTCTGAGCGCCGCCAGACAATCCCTGTTGATGATGGTGTCGGTCATGCGGCCACCACCTCGGAGAGTTTGGTCGTCATCACCTTGTAAAGCTCGGTGTCCTTGGGGAAACGGTCTACAAAGGGCAAAATGGTGTTGCCGTAGAACAGCAGCCCCTCGCCCTCGCCGGAGTGGGTCACATAGGAGAGCTGATGCGGGGAGATGTTGAGCTGCTTTGCCAGAATCGCCCTGTCGCCGGAGGCTTGGTTGAGCATATAAATGTAGTCGCTGTTTTCAAAGATGTTCTCCACCTCGCGGGAGGAAAGCAGGTCTTTGACATTTTGCGTGATGCCTGTCGGGATGCCGCCCCACTTTCTAAAACGCTTCCAAATCTCGACGGTGTAGGCCGCAGTCTGTTCCTCATGCAGCAGCAGGTGCATCTCGTCGATGTAGAAACGGGTGGACTTGCCTCCGGCGCGGTTTTCGGTGACTCTGTTCCATACCGCGTCCTCCACAATCAGCATCCCGATTTTTTTGAGCTGTTTGCCCAGCTCGCGGATGTCAAAGCAGACCACGCGGGAGTGAATGTCGATGTTGGTGCGGTGATTGAACACATTGAGCGAACCGGTGACATAGATTTCAAGCGCGGTGGCGATGTACTGCGCCTCCTTTTCGTCCTGCCGCCGCAGCTCGTTATACAGGTCCTCCAGCACCGGCATATTCTCCGGCGTGGGATTGTTGAGATAGTCCCGATAGACCAGCCGCACACAGCGGTCAATGATGGTTTTCTCCACCGGCTGCAAGCCGTCCTTGCCGCCTACGATCAGCTCGCAGAGCGAAAGGATGAAGTCGGATTTCAGCGACAGCGGGTTTTCATCGTCCGAGTAGTTGAGGTTTAAGTCCATGGGATTGATGTAATCGGTAGAGGTAGGCGAAATATGGATGACCTGCCCCTGTTTGCCGAGGCGCTCCACCAGCGCGCCGTACTCTGCCTCCGGGTCGCAGATGAGAATATCGTCGTTTGTGGTGAGAAACACATTGATGATCTCCCGCTTGGCTGAAAAGGATTTTCCGCTGCCGGGGGTGCCGAGGATCAGGCCGTTAGGATTCTTCAGCAGCTTGCGGTCTACCATGATAAGGTTGTTACTGAGGGCGTTCAGCCCACAGTACAGCGCCTCCTTGCCGGTCTGGAACAGCTCCTGCGTGGTAAACGGCACGAAAATGGCCGTACTGGAGGTCGTAAGCCCGCGCTGTATCTCGATCTCGTTCAGGCCGAGGGGCAGGCTGCTCATTAACGCTTCCTCCTGCCGGAAGTCCAGACGGGTGAGCTGGCAGTTGTACTTCTGGGCGATGCTGGAGGCTTGGAACACATTGTTGTCAAGCTGCTGCTTATTGTCGGCGGTGTTCAGCACCAGAAAGGTCACAAGGAACATCCGCTCGTTGCGGGACTGTAAATCCTGCAAAATCTTCTTGGCCTCCGCACCGTAGGTGGCAAGATCAGACGGTATGATGTCCATGTCGTAACCGGCGCGGACGGCCTTTTTCTGCTCGTCCATCTTCATGCGGTCAAGATCGGTGATTTTCCGCTTGATGGTCTTGATGGCCTTGACCTGATCCACCGATTGAATGTGCATCGTGACGATGAGCGAGCTTTCCATGTCGAGGAAGTCCGCCAACATACGGTCATTCAGCTCCGGCGCGAGGATTTGCAGGAACGACACCGCGCCCACCTTGCCGCCCATGGCAAAGGAATTGCCCTTGGCGAACTCAAAGGAGCTGGGAGCGATAAAGTCCTTGACGGACAGGCCCATCTGCGGGAGCCAGTCCCACGAAAAACGGAACTGCTGCTGTTCGTCCATGTGGAAAACATCGTGCATGAGCCGCAGCCGTTCAAAGCCGTTCAAGCTCTCGGCCACCACGCCCAGCCGCTTGAAGTTGTTGAGGATGTCCGTCTCGACGCGCTCCAGCCGGGGTTTTGCAGATTTATAGTTATCCGCGTCGATGCCAAAGGTCAGGTATTTGGTCTTGATAAGACCGTTGTTGCCCTTGGCAAGCTGATTTTGCAGCATGGTCGTGTATTCCTGCCGCAGATCGTCAAAGCCGTCGCTCTGCGCCGGAATGACAATGCTGTTTGCAAAGCTCTCCTGCGAGGCCGACAGGTTGAGGAACGAAAGCTGGAATCGGATGGAGGAATCGAAATAATTGAGGAAGTCGCACCACGATTCAAAGATGGCGGTCTTGTCCTCGTTTTGATTGAGCTGATAGTTGATGTCCTGAAACTGAATTGTCTTGGTGTAGTAGTTGTCTTTGACGCGGCATATTCCATCAGGGAACATCCGCTGAAAGGGGATGCTGTCCTGCGCGGACTGACGCTTTTTATCTTTGCGGTTTGCTCTTGCGATTGCCGCCTCGATCTGCTTTCTGTCCGCGCGGGTCAGCTTTTTTGCCGTTGACAATGCGATACACCTCCCGGTCTAACTGTTCCTGCCGCATCACAGCGGCATAAAAATTGTTCGTCTCATAGGGGCGCTGCTTGGGCAGGAGGAAGTACACCCGCAGCACATTACGGATGATCTTCTCCAGAGGCAGGCCCTGCTTCTCGTACATCGCCAGCAGAAAGCAGGGCAGCATCACAAGCACCATGCAGAGCGCCGCTGTGCTTACGCCGATACGCGATTTCAGGAGAAAGAAAAGCGGTACGCCAATCAGCGCACCGCAGCCAAAGCATACAAGCTGGCGTTTTGTCAGGTTAAACAGGACTTTCGTTTTTACTGCCGTCAAGTCCTTGGGTACGGGTACATACGCCACCGTCGCACCTCCCATCATAGTAATTTTTCATAGCGGAGCTTCATTTGCGCCGGATATTGCTCCGTTTCCGGCTTCCTGCGGCCTGTCCAGCACTTGCCGCCCGCCAGCCCTGCACAGCTCCAGCCAGCGGCGCGCAGGCTTGCGCCGCTCTCGGTGTCCAGCGTGTAGGTGATGATCTTTTTATAGCCCATCGCCCTTGCCGCTCTTGCAGAGGCGGCGTAAAGCATACTGCAAGCGTTTTTCTCGCCGGTGGTGCAGAGGCGGTTGACCTCCAAAGTCTCCCCATCATCCAGATACCGGCTGACAGGACGGCCAACAATCGCCACGCCCACCAGTCTGCCGTTTTCTGAACAGCCGATGGAAAACTTGTGGCCCACCGTTGGCTTGTGGTGGCGGTGATACTCCGCGACAAAGGCATTGGCCTTTGCCAGCGATACGGGGGTAAGGGTCAGCATGACACCACCTCCGTCAGTGGGCGTTGAAAATGCTCTTTGCCAGCGAGCCGGTCTTAAAGAGCGTAAAGCACAGCAGCACCGTATAGCCCATGCAGGTCCAGATCGCTGTGCTGATGTCGCCGCTTACGGCGATATTCTGCACAAGGACGGCATAGATCGCCACGCAGACAATGATGAGGAACGCCTGAAAACCGAGGGCAAACAGGCTGCGGAGATAATTCTGGCCCATATTGCCCCATTCCTTGTTCACCATTGTCGCCATGGGGATGGGCGCAACGGAGGTGACAAGGTAAATCTCTATCATTCTGCCGTACACGATGATGAAAATGCAGATCGTGAGCGCCCACATTGTCAGCCCTACAAACAGGGATTGGAACCACAGCCCGAACAGTGGGCCGAGATCCATCGCCATAAGCTGGGTTTCCAGATCGGCTATCACCGTACTGATGTCAATGGAGGTGTCTGCTATGATAACGCCTGCGGCGTTGTTCACGATGCCCTGCGCCGCGTCGAATATCCCCATCACGATTGTCCATGTATTCGTCACAATGAGGATGGCGCAGGCGGTTTTGAAAATCCACTTGAAAAACATCCATGTGTCGATGTCGTGCAGGTTGTTCTTCTCCGTAATGAGCTGAATCAGCTCCAGCGTCATCACGAAAGCGAGTATCACACCGGCTATGGGCAGGATCACCGTCTCTGAGAGATTGTGAATCATGTTGTAAATGCCGCTGTTCCACGCCTGCGGCGTGGTGCCGACCTGACCGGCGATTTCGCCGACCTTTTGATTTACGCTGTCGAACATCCCGGACAGATTGCTGATGATGCCGCCGACCAAAAGCTCTTTGAGCCATTCGGTCAGAGCGTCAACGATAAAGCCCATTGAAAAATCCCTCCTTTCCCGCGCCTCCCCCTATGGGGAGAGGGGAGGCGCGGCGGGTATTTGTTTTCATGGGTTTAACCGAACAGGCCGGACAGCAGGGGTACGAGGGTAATGCCGATGAGGGCGACACCGCCGCCCGCCATGAGCTGTTTCATCTCAAAGTTAATGAAACAGCCCACGGCGGGCGGCGGCATGACCCTTACGGTTTACCCTTGATTCCCCTGCTGTCCAGGTGAAAAAGGCGATATTTAGTTACTTTTCTCG
>CATJWA010000271.1 GCA_949744025.1 uncultured Eubacteriales bacterium | reverse complement strand
CTGCACGCCAGCACTCAGATGAGCGTACACAATCTGGCCGGAGTGTACGCCGCGGCGGAGCTCGGCCTCAAGCGCGTCGTGCTCGCCCGCGAGCTGAGCTATGAGCAGATAAAATTCATCGCCTCCCGCTCTCCGGTGGAGCTTGAGGTGTTTGTCCACGGCGCGCTGTGCTTTAGCCACAGCGGCCAGTGCTACATGTCCTCCGTCATCGGCCGGCGCAGCGGCAACCGCGGCATGTGCGCCCAGCCCTGCCGCATGGAGTACAGCATGGGCCGCCGCATGGACGGCTACCCCATGAGCCTGAAGGACGCCTGCCTTGTGGAGCATCTTGCAGAGCTGGAGGCCGCGGGCGTGACGTGTGTGAAAATAGAGGGCCGCATGCGCCGTCCGGAGTACACCGCCGTCGCCACGGAGATTTATGCCAAGGCCATACACGACGGCGTTCCGCCCACGGACAGGGAGCTTGAGCGCCTCGAGCAGATTTTCTCCCGCCAGGGCTTCACGGACGGCTACTTCACCGGCGTCAAGGAGAACATGCACGGCGTGCACACCGAGCCGGAAAAGGAGATAAACAGGCTCTATGCCGAGGTCCGCCGCGGCTATTCCGGCCCCGAGGCGCGCCGCGTGCCGGTGGATTTTTACGTTGTGGTGCGCCCGGACGAGCCGGTCAGCCTGATGGCGCAGGACGCGGACGGAAACCGCGCGGTAGCCCGCGGCCCCGTGCCCGAGGCCGCGCAGAGAACCCAGCTTAACGATAAAAACGTCTCCGACCAGATGTATAAGACCGGCGGCACGCCCTACCGCTGCCGCGAGGTCAGAACGGCCGTCGAGCCCGGACTTTTTCTCACCGCCGCGGCGCTGAACGACCTGCGCCGCCGTGCCCTCGAGCAGCTGACGAAAAAGCGCGCCGAGGTGCCCGAGCGAAGGTACGGCAGCTTCCCGCGCCGCCCGTCGGACAGCGCCTCAAAGCGCCGTCCGGTCGTGAATATTCAGGTCCTCTCCGCCGAACAGCTCACCCCCGAGCTGGCCGAGCTTGCGCCCGACACGCTGTACGTCCCCGTTCAGGTGCTGTGCGAGAGCTTTGACTGCGTGGCTCCGTTCACGGAGAAAAACGTCAGAATAGCCGCCGTCCTGCCCCGTGTTATCACCGACACGGAGACGGACGCCGTGCGCTCGATGCTTGACAAGGTGCGTGAGCGTGGTGTAAAATACGCGCTCGTCGGCAATCTGGGCCATATCGCGCTGGCCCGGCAGTGCGGCTTTGAAATACGCGGGGATTTCGGCCTGAATGTTTTCAATTCCTATAGTTTGGAAACACTAAAGAGGGCGGGGCTCGCCTCGGCCACGGCCTCGTTTGAGCTGCGCCTTTCGCAGATTCGCGACCTTGCCAAGAGTCTGGACACGGAGCTTATCGCCTATGGCCGTTTGCCGCTTATGGTCACGGACCAATGCGTGATAAAGCAGTCCGCCGGCGGCTGCGCCTGTCAGAATCCGGCCTCCATGTCCGACAGAATGGGCTCGGTTTTTCCGGTCATGAAGGAATTTGGATGCAGAAATGTGATATACAATGCTCACAAGCTGTTTTTGGCCGACAAAATGGACGAGCTGTCCGGCGCGGGACTGTGGGCGCTGCGCCTGTGCTTCACCGGCGAGAGCGCGCGGGAGTGCGTGCTTGTGACAAAGGCCTATACGGGCCAGATAAAATACAGCCCCAACGGCCTCACAAGAGGCCTGTACTACAGGGGCGTGGAGTAAGAAAGGTAAATCAATATGAGAATAATACTTGCCTCGGCGTCTCCGAGACGGCGCGAGCTGCTGGAGATGCTCAATGTCAGGCGGCTGGAGATAATCCCCGCCAGAGGGCGGGAGGAGCCCCATCCGGAGCTGTCTCCGGCGGAGCTTGTGCGCGAGCTTGCCCGCGCCAAGGCCGCGGAGGTGGCGGAAAATAATCCCGACGCGGTGGTTATAGGCGCGGACACTGTCGTGTCCCTGGACGGCGCGGTGCTCGGCAAGCCGGTAAGCGAGCAGGACGCCGAGCGTATGCTCACGCTGCTGTCCGGCCGTGCGCATGAGGTGTTCACGGGCGTCACCGTGATAAAAAACGGCGCGGCTCAGAGCTTTGTCGAGCGCACGCTTGTCCGCTTCCGCGAGATAAGCGAGGAGGAGGTCAGAGCCTATGCCGCAACGGGCGAGCCGCTGGACAAGGCGGGGGCCTACGGCATACAGGGCCTTGCCAGCCTGTTTATCGACGGAATTGAGGGCGACTTCTTCAACGTGATGGGCCTGCCGCTGTGCAGGCTGGGACTTATCCTGAAAACATTGGGTGTGAATTTGCTTTGAAGGTAAAACGGTATTTACTGAGATATGGCGTGAAGGTGGCGGCGGTGCTGCTTGTCGCCGTGCTCGGCGTACTTATCGGCACCGGCATACGCAGCGGCCTTGCCGGACCGCTGACCGACGGCGCGGGCTCGCTGAAGATGCCCGTGCAGAAGGCGGCGACCGCGCTTATCGACTGGATGGAGAGCATTTACGGCTATGTCTACCAGTATGACCGTCTGGTTGAGGAGAACAACTCCCTGCGCGCGCAGATAGCCGAGCTTCAGGAGCGCGCGCGCGACTATGACGAGATAGCCGCGGAAAACGAGCGCCTGCGCCAGCTTCAGAACCTGCGCGAAAAGCACGAGGACTTCACATATGAGTCCGCCAAAATAGTCTCCTGGGACAGCTCGAATTACGCCTCTGCCTTCAACATAAGCAAGGGCTCCGACCAGGGCGTCGAGCTTGGCGACAGCGTTGTTACCGAGTACGGCGCGCTTGTCGGCCAGATAACGGAGCTGGGCACGAACTGGGCCACGGTGCGCACGCTTATAGACGTAAATACCAATGTCGGCGCGCTGATTGGCGAGATGGGCTCCTCGGGCATGGTCGTGGGCGAATTTTCGCTCATGCAGCAGGGACAGACGCGCGTGACGTATCTGTCCTCCGGCTCCCAGATTTTCCAGGGCGACGAGGTGCTGACCTCCGGCGCCGGCGGAAGCTTCCCGCCGGGGCTCATCATCGGCGAGATAAGCGCCATAATGAGCGAGGCCGGCGGCCAGACCACCTACGGCGTGATAGACCCCGCCTGCGATTTAAGTACGCTCAGTCAGGTGTTTGTCATAAAGGATTATGAAATAGTGGAGTAACGCTCTATGATAATTTACGACCTTATCGACCTGAAAAAAATACGCAGAGCCCTGCTGTATTTCGCCTGTATTGCCGTCCTGCTCTACGTTCAGGAGACTATGCTCTCGCGCATAAGTCCGCTGGGCGTCAGGGCCATGCCCATGCCGGCGCTCATCGCCGCGATAGGGCTGTTCGAGGGCGGACTGTGGGGCGGACTTTTCGGCGTGCTCGCGGGACTGATGTGCGACATGTCCAGCTCCGGCACCACGGTGCTGTTCACCATAAGCTTCGCCGCGCTCGGCTTTCTGGCCGGACTGGTGTGCGAGGTACTGATAAACCGCCGGTTTTATTCCTACATGATAGCCGCGGCCGCCGGCCTTTTTCTCGCCGCGGTGTGCCAGGCGCTCCCCGTGTGGATATACCACGGCGCGAGCCCCCTCGCCCTGCTGCGCACCGCCGGCCTGCAAAGTGCCTGGTCCCTGCCCTTCGCCGTCCCGTCCTACTTCGTCTGCCGCGCCATAGCCGGCAGGAAGCTCAAGGAGTAGGAAACAAATCAGATACAAACCGGATGCAAAAGCGTTTATAATAAAAGCATAATACATCCGCTTTTTGCCCTCCCCCCTGAAAGGAGCACCCGCCCATGGAAAAACTCATAAAGCCCGCGCGCCTTGCCTTCATGTTCATGTTTATCTTCGCGCTGGTGGTAATCTACCTCATTGCGCTGTACAAGCTGCAAATAGTCGCCGGCGCGGAATATTACGAGCAGAGCCAGAACAGCCGCCCCTTCGACGTAACGGTGCCCGCCGCCCGCGGCAGCATACTCGACCGCTACGGCCGCACGCTGGTGACAAACCGCACCTGCAATAACCTGATGATAAACACCAGCGAGCTTTTTGACCGCCCCGCCGAGGAGGCCAACGAAATAATCCTCGAGGTGTGCCGCATGATAGAGGAATACGGCGATGAGTATATCGACGAGCTGCCCATAACGCAGGACGCTCCGTTTGAGTATACCGCCATGACCTCGGTCCAGCGCGAGCGGCTCAACGCGTGGATTGACGCGAAAGCGAAGGACTATGACGTGGACCGCAATTCCGGAGCCGTGGAGGTCCTGGCCGCCATGCGCGCGCGCTATAATATAGACAACAACTATACCGCCCGCGACGCGCGCACCATCGCCGGCGTCCGCTACGAGGTCAACGTCCGCTACGATATCAATACCTCGGACTACGTATTCGCCGAGGACGTGTCCATGGAGCTTATAACTGAGCTTCTTGAGAGCGGCATCCCCGGCTTTGAGGTCACAACCTCCTACGTGCGCGAGTACAACACCAATTACGCCGCGCATATCCTCGGCTACACCAATGTAATGAGCGACGAGGAGTACAAATACTATTCCAAAAAGGGCTACCCGCTCAACGCCCGCGTGGGCAAGGACGGCGCGGAGTACGCCTTTGAGGAATATCTCCACGGCGTGGACGGCAAGGCCACGGTCACCCGCACCGCCACCGGCGTCGTCACCAAAACGGTTTATACCGAGGAGCCCGAGCCCGGAAACAATGTCTACCTGACCATAGACATCGGACTTCAGGAGGCGTCGGAAAACGCCCTGAGCTCCTTTATAACGAACACGAATTTAGAGCGCGTCCAGGCCAACGAGGAGGTTGAAATGTACGGCGTGAGCAATGACGGCGCGCATGACAAGATTCAGGAGCTGATAACCGGCGGCGCCGTCGTCGCCGTTGACGTGGCAACCGGCGAGCCGCTCGCCATAGCCAGCTGGCCGACCTACGACGTGTCGAGAATCATTCAGGACTGGGCCGAGATAAGCACCGACGAGAGCAACCCCCTGTTCAACCGCGCGCTCAACGGCGTGTACGCCCCCGGCTCGACCTTCAAGCCCGTCACCGCCATGGCCGGCCTGTGCGAGCATAAAACGGATACGCTCACCACCATTGAGTGCGAGGGCAAATTCCGCAAGTACGAGGACGCGGGCTACGCGCCGACCTGCTGGATCTGGGGCCAGGGCCTTCACGGGGAGCTTACGCTGTCCGAGGCGATTACCCTCTCGTGCAACTATTATTTCTATACCATAGCCGATTATCTGCAAATCAGCCTCATGGCCAAGTACGCCAAGGCGTACGGGCTCGGTGAGCCCACGGGCATCGAGCTGCCCGAGAATATCGGCCAGATGTCCACCGACCAGTATACCCAGGAGCATTTCGGCCGCGACATGTACGCCGGAGACACGCTGGCGGCCGGCATCGGCCAGTCCTTCAGCGAGTTCAATACCCTGCAGATGGCCGAGTACTGCGCCGCCATAGCCAACAACGGCTACCGCCGCAGCGCCTCCATGCTCAAGTCGGTGCGCAGCTTTGATTATTCCGAAACCGTGTATGAGCGCACGCCCGAGGTGCTCTCCAGCGTCGAGGCCGACCCGAGCTACTACGAGGCAATCCACCAGGGAATGCACGGCGTCGTGACTGACCCGATGGCCGGCTCCGTGTGCGCGGTTTTCGCCGGCGCTACCTATACCGCCGCGGCCAAAACCGGCACCGCCCAGCGCGGCGAAAACCGCGCCAACAACGGCTTTTTCATCTGCTACGCCCCCTATGAGAATCCCCAGATAGCCGTCGCCGTCGCCGTGGAAAAGGTCGGCGCGGGCGCGACCACCGCCGAGATAGCCCGTCAGGTGCTCGACTACTATTTCAGCTTTGTTGACAGCACAGTGGCCCTCGAGGGGGAGAACCAGCTTTTGCGGTGAGTCAGCTTGAAGGCCGCGCTGCGGCCTTCAAGCTGAAAAGGACGGGAGTAATTTAAATTGCAAGCCGCTTGGCGGCTTACAATTTAGTCCTTTTGGAACGGTGGCGCCCTGTGTCGGCCGCAGGCCGGCACACTGGCGCGATGGGCGCTCCGCTCTGCGCCTCGCCAATTTATGCCGGCTGTGCCGGCGGAAATTGGCTCGACGCTCACTTCGCGAGGGGAATTTTTCCGAGGCGCATGTCCTCGGAAAAATGATTTAATTTTATTTCGCTGCGCTGCGCTCGCGAAACTCTGCGAGGCTACAGAGGCGCCGCCCCCTGTCCCCCTCTTTTTGGTGAGTTTGGCGGGAAAGCTTGGAAATGTCCCGTAAAATAACAGAAAAATGCATGAAAAATGTCTTGCTATTTTCAAAAAATTGGTATATCATAGATTACGTCTCTTATAACGGAGATTTTACAGGATTAACCAGCGTTTTAATAAACGGAGGAAAGGTTGTGGTGCATTGAACATTGCCCTTTTGGCACATGACGGTAAAAAAGAGCTCATGGTACAGTTTTGCATAGCTTATTGCGGCATTTT
>CATJWA010000270.1 GCA_949744025.1 uncultured Eubacteriales bacterium | reverse complement strand
TTGGACGCTGCGCTGTCATAGCTCAAAGCAAGAAGGGAGCAGAGCTTTTCGTCGGGGACTGTATCGTCAAGCAGAACGGAGACCCAGTTGTTTTTGTTCATATGGTAAGCTCGAAAAAAACCGGGCTCGGACAGCAGAGAGCCGAGAAGAAGGGGGCCGCATTTAAGGTTTATTATCTGTACATTTTTTTCACAGTCAAGGCTGAGGCGGGCCGCGGGGATTTCCATGACGGCCGCGAACCACTTCCGGCTGTGCGTGTGGCGAAACACCGCGTAGTCCGGGTACTGCGCCCAGAGATGTTCCGCCGGGGCGCCGTAGGTGTCGTGTATATGGATCTCAATGCGGTGCTTTTGTGTTGACGTGTCCATTGTGTGCCTCCAGTACAGTAATACGCCACATATTGTATCACGCAGCAGGGCTAAATTCAAATCCGGTGTGCCCGGCAAAATTGATAGAGCTCTTTGCCCCACTTTAGCGTAATCGTACAAAAGATGCGGCTAAATCAAAAAGCAGTTGACAAAAGAGCAAATAAAGGTTAAAGTAAGGCTAAAATTGTATACAATCTGTGCCGGCGAGAAGCCGTATCCGCACGGCAGGGATTCTGAGAAAGGAGCAGAAGGATGAAAATACAGGCGGCGGTTGTTGAAAACACGGGCGAGGATTTTCGTATAGTGGACATGGAACTTGACCCGCCAAAACAGAACGAGGTGCTGGTGAAGATAATCGCCTGCGGCGTCTGCCACACGGGTGATGTGCCGCGCCGGCAGATAATTCCCGTACCTCTGCCCGCGGTGTTCGGACACGAGGGCTGCGGCGAGATTCTGGAGACGGGACAGGGCGTGACGGGCTTCAAGCCGGGGGACAGGGTGGGATTTTCCTTCGGCTACTGCGGCACATGCGAGGCCTGCCGGACCGGACGGCCCTACGGCTGTCGTGAAAACCGGCGGCTCAATTTCGGCGGAGTGCAGTTTGACGGCACTAAGCGCCTGCATAAGGACGGAAAGCCTGTCTCCTCATTTTTCGGACAGGGCGCGTTTGCCACGCACGCGGTGGTGCATGTCAACAACCTGATACTTCTGCCGGAAGACATTGACCCCGCACTTGCCGCGCCGATGGGCTGCGGCATACAGACCGGCGCGGGCGCGGTGCTCAATTATATCAAGCCGAGGCCAAGCGACAGCCTGTTTATAACCGGCTGCGGTCCCGTGGGTCTGAGTGCGGTTATGGCGGCGAAAATAGCCGGCTGCACAACAATCATAGCCTGCGACGTGGTGCCCTCGCGTCTTGAGCTGGCACGTGAGTTGGGCGCGACGGCGGCGGTGAACGCGAAGGAGTGCCACGACGTCATTGCGCGAGTGCGGGAGCTGACGGGCGGAGACGGAGCGCACTACGCCGTGGACTGCACCGGCTCGGGCGAGTGCGTGCGCCAGAGCCTGAACTGCACGCGCCCGCTGGGTACCTGCGTTATACTCGGAGCAACGCAGACACTGACGATAAACGTGGAAAACGAGCTCATGGGCCAGGTCAAGACGCTGGCCGGACTTGTTGAGGGCTGCTCGCTGCCGCAGATTTTTATTCCCGAGCTGCTGGAGTATTACCGTCAGGGGCGCTTCCCGTTTGACAGGCTTATCACGTTTTACAATTTCAGGGACATAAACCGCGCGTTTGACGACAGCGGGAACGGCAGGGTGATAAAGGCCGTGCTGCGCATGGACAAATGAAGGAGGACAGGGACATGAAAGCATATGATAGGCAGTATATAAACGGACAGTGGCGAGAGGGCACGGGAGAGCGGATTCTTGAAAACCGCGACCCGTACAGCGGCGAGCTGCTGTACAGCTACCGCTCGGCCAGCCGGGCGGATGTGGACGAGGCCTACGAGTCGGCGGCGAGGGCGCAAAAGCAGTGGGAAAGGACGCTGCCGGGTGAAAAGGCAGATTTGTTTGAGCGGCTTTTGCAGGTCACGCGCGAGTACGCGCCCGTGATAGACGAGTGTCTGCTTCGCGAGCAGGGGGCCATTTTGCCCAAGCGCATGTACGAGGTGGGTGACTCGGCCAAGTTTGTCCGGTATTTTATGTCATTTCCCTATATGCTCGAGGGCAAGATTCAGGCCTCGGATGTGCCGGGGCAGGATAATTATGTGTTCCGCAAGCCGAAGGGAGTCATAACCGTGATTGCGCCGTGGAACGTGCCTTTTATCTTAGCGCTGCGTTCCGTGCTGCCGGCGGTTGCCACGGGCAACGGGGTTGTGCTCAAGGCCGCGTCAGATACGCCCGCCTCCGGCTTTGTAATTGCGGAGATGTTTGAAAGGGCGGGCTTTCCGAAGGGACTGCTGAACGTAGTGGCCGGCAGCGGCAGCGAGATTGGAGACTATATAGTGGAGCACCCGCTCTCGGCGATGGTGTCCTTCACAGGCTCCACGGAGGTCGGACAGCGCATAGGCGCGAGGGCCGGCGCGGAGATTAAGGACGTTTCGCTTGAGCTGGGCGGCAACAACACGATGATTCTGCTGCCTGACGCGGACCTTGAGCGCGCCGCGGAGCTTGCCGTAAAGGGCGCGTACTTCAATCAGGGCCAGGTCTGCATGGGGCTTAACCGCATTATCGCGGTGGGAGACACATATGACAGGTTCTGTGATATGTTCACAGAAAAGGTACGGGCCCTCAAGGCCGGAAACCCCGCGGACCCCGAGGTTTTTGTAGGGCCTATCATAAACCCGTCGCAGGTGCGTCACTGCGTTGAGCTCATAGGCGCGACTATTGACGCGGGAGCGCGCGTGCTTGTGCAGGGCAGGACGGAGGGGAACGTTATACATCCGTGGCTGCTGGGGGAGGTGACAAACGACATGCCAGCGGCGCAGAACGAGATGTTCGGTCCTGTTTGCAGTGTTCTGCGGGCGAAGGACGAGGACGAGGCGGTGGCCATTGCAAACGACACAATATACGGCCTGTCCAACAGCGTGTTTGGGGCGGACCGCTATCACGCGATGCAGGTGGCGCTTCGGCTGGAAAGCGGCATGGTGCATGTCAATGACCAGTCCATCGGAGATGAGCCGCACGTCATGTTCGGCGCGGAGAAGAAAAGCGGAGTAGGCCGCTTCAACGGAGAATGGGTGCTGAAAAAATTCACGACAGAGCAGTGGATTTGCGTGCAGTAAAAATATAAAGCAGAAAGCCGCCCGACAGGGCGGCTTTATTTTATCCGAACTCAATTTCCCCATCACCGAGCCTGGGAAGCGGGGATACCTTTACGCTTTGAAAACCAAATTCCGCGCAAAGGGCCTCGGCGTTGCAGCTGTGCTGGCCGATTAGCTGTGACACGCAGGCGGGAGCGGTGAGCAGCCGGAGCTGCTTCGGGGAGGCGAGCCTTTCGCGGCCCTGCTCGGTGCCTGTGAGCATTTCACGCACGCGGTTTAGCATTATACGGCTTTTTACCAGCTCCCCCAGCGCGGGGTGGTAGGCTCCGCCAGCGGCCGAGCCGCCGGACAGCTCGTCCGTGGGGTTCAGGCCAAGGCGGATAACGGTGATGCCTGCGCGCTCAAACATCGGCAAAATCCGTGCGCACACGCACACAGCGTCCTCCACCGTGTGCTCAGTGTACTTTCCCTGACGCCAGAGCTCATAAAGCGGCGTGTCCCGTATGATGACTGTCGGGTAAATGCGCACCGCGTCAGGCGAAAGCGCGATTATGCGCCGCGCGCTTTCCGTGTCGCGAGCCTCGTCCGAGCCGGGCAGGCCGGTCATCATTTGCAGCACGAGTAAAAAGCCCGCGCGCTTTATCATTTCAGCCGCGTGCACTGTGTCCGCCGCGCTGTGTCCTCGGCCGCTTTTTATCAGAACATCGTCGTCCATCGACTGCGCGCCGAGCTCGATAACGCTTACTCCGTGCTCATGCAGACGCTCAAGCGTGGGTTCGTCTATGGCGTCGGGGCGGGTGGACAGCCTTATGCTCTCCAGCTCACCGGAGCGAAGGTACGGCTGCGCGGCGCCAAGCAGCGCGAGCTGCTCGGAGACCGGTATGGCCGTGAAGCTGCCGCCGTAAAAGGCGCACTGCGCCGGCCGGCGGCAGCGGGCGAGTCCTGCCTCGATTTCCCGTGTGACATCCTGTGCAGACGCGGGGTGGAGCGCGCCTGAAATGCGCTTCTGATTGCAGAACACGCAATCGTGCCCGCAGCCGAGGTGGGGAATGAAGATGGGGATTATCCCGCGCCGCGCCGTCATTTGCTCTTGAGCGTCTGAAGGGCGAGCCTGGCGGCGTTCTGCTCGGCCTCTTTTTTTGTGTGCCCCTGGCCGCGACCGAGCACGGCGCCGTTCAGGCGGACCTCGGCGGTAAAGGATTTCATATGGTCGGGACCGTTTTCCGCCACCATGACGTAGCTCAGGCTCTGATTCGGCTTTTGCTGGACCAGCTCCTGGAGCTCTGTTTTGCAGTCGTTGCCATAGGCGAAGTCTGCCTGCTCAAGGCAGGAGAGTATGTGCTCCATTATAAATCCACGGGCAACCTCAAACCCGCCGTCAAGATACAGAGCGGCTACCACCGCCTCCACACAGTCGGCCAGAATCGAGTGCCTCCGGCGTCCTCCGGAGAGCTCCTCGCCCTTGCCGAGGCGGAGATTGTCGCCGAAGCCGAGCTTGCCTGCAACGCGGTGCAGGCTCTGCTCGCACACCAGCTCGGCGCGCAGGCGCGTCATTTTTCCCTCCGGCATATCCGGATACAGCCTGTAGAGATAGGCCGCCACCACCATACCCAGTATGCTGTCGCCTAAAAACTCCAGGCGCTCGTTACTACGGCATTTGTGCTCGTTGGCGTAGGAGGAGTGGGTCAGCGCGGTCTGTATAAGAGCGCTGTCCTTGAATTTGTAGTTGAGTTTTGTCTGTAATTCATGCATGATTTTGGGCCTCATTCGTCGGTGCTGAGCTTCATATAGTCGATGTTTGCGCTTATGTCGTTTATAACGCCGCCCTCGACAAAGGCTATTGCCTGCTTGACCGCGCTTCTTATGGCTCGGGCATTGCTGCTGCCGTGGGCCTTGATAACGGGTCTGGATATGCCCAGCAGCGGCGTGCCGCCTGTCTCGGCAGCGTCCATCAGGCGCTTGAGCGCGCCAAGACTGCCCGCTGCCGCGGACGACGCGGCGGGGTCGAGGGAAGCGAGCATGGCCTTAATTTGGGCGAGGAAAAATTTGGACGTGCCCTCAAGGCTCTTGAGCAGAATGTTGCCGGAAAAGCCGTCCGAGACGATAACGTCAGCCCTG
>CATJWA010000269.1 GCA_949744025.1 uncultured Eubacteriales bacterium | reverse complement strand
TCGGGAGCGTCAAAGCGCAGCTCGGGGCCGTCCTGCCCGGACACGAGCCGGTAAAGCCCGCTGTGCTCAAGGCCGGTCCTGTCCTCGGGGATGTACTCGTCGTAATCGGGCACGGCGGAGCGCGCACTCTGCGCGGACTGCTCCGCCGCGGGTACGGCTTCGGCAGCGCGCACCGCGTGCGCCTGCTGTACTGCGCCGCCGGTCAGGAGCTGTATGTTCATGGAAGGAGCCTCCAATCATTGGAATTGTTAGAGCCTTGAGATATTAAACAGGCTCTTAGTACAATTATACGCCGAACCATGGGCGTTGTCGATAGAGGTGAAAAAATCTTAATGCTTTCTTTACCGGCGTCAGCCCTCGGCGGGTGAGTCGGGGTAGAACATGACCGCCGAGGCGGAGAAAACGCGGGCGGTATGGCTGACGAACAGCCTGCCGCCGTACTTTTCCGCGGTGCGCCGGACGTTGGACAGGCCGATGCCGTGGGAGCGGGACTCCGGCTTGGTGGTGAGGTATTCCCCGCCGCGGAGCTTGACCTGCCCGGAGAAGGAATTTTTCACGCTGATGCACAGCATGGGGCCCTTGAGGCGAATGTCCACGTCGATGAACTTGTCCGCGTTGACCGTGTCGTGCCGGCAGGCCTCCACGGCGTTGTCAAAAAGGTTGCCGAGCAGAATGCACATGTCCGAGTCCTTTATGGTAAGGCGTTGCGGAACCATAACGCAAAGGCTTATTTTCACGCCCTCCTGCTTTATCTTGCCGAATCGGTCATTGAGCATCGAGCCTATGAGCACGTTGTTGCACTCCGTCACCGGCGTGACGAACTCGGCGTCCTGAATAAGCGTCTCGGAATACTCCAGCGCCTCGCGGTATTTGCCCTGGGCGATGAGTCCGTGTATGGCGCGGTTGTGGCTTTTTATGTCGTGCCCCATGCGCTGGAGCTGCTTCTGGTGCTCGTTTGTGGTCAGATAATAGCGCTCCTGCACGGAGATGAGCTGCTCAAGCGAGGCCGAGCGGTCGATGGCCCCGTGCATTTTTGCCGTTATGTTGGACATGGCATACAGCGTGAGCGCAACGACCAGCAGCATGGCCGCGATGGTCATGGAATACGCGGTGAAGCTGCTGGGCAGCTCCGGACGCTCGCCCATGTAGAACAGCACTAAAATGATGATAAGCATGACAAGCGGGCACAGCGTGAACAAAATCATGAAAAAGGCGGGGCTGTCCTGTATGTTTTTCCTGCGCATGAGCTTGAAAAAGCTGATGAAAAGAAAGAAAATAACGCACAGCAGAAGCTGGGAGACGTAGTCCATGCGCAGATTCTGAGGGTAGGTGCCCGGAACCGCGCCGGAGAGAGCGTAGACGGCGGTGGTTGAGATAATGGTCGCCGAGTAGTTTATTGCCACGAAAATGAAGGGCACGAGCAGGCGCACCTCATACGGGTCGTCATAAAACAAAAGGGAGATGACGGTTATCAGCAGATAACAGATAACCATCACGTAATAAATCATGAAGTTGTTATAGGCGTCGAAAACGGTAACGGCAACATAGACGGCCATGGCCGCGGCGTATTGCAGGCGGCTGCGGCTGTTGCGGTGAAGAAGCTGGCGGAAGGCGTACATAACCATGAGCCCCTCCGTGCAGCCGATGAACAGCAGCATCAGCGGGTCGTGCTGCGTGCCGAAAAGGGACAGAAGCCTATCCATCATAGCCGCTACCCGCAAGGTCGAGCATCGCCTCGTACAGCCGGGCCGAGCGGTGCTTGCTCAAGGGCACCTCGTCCCCGTTCTGCATGAGCAGCGAGCTTTTGTATATGCTCTTTATCCGGCCGAGATTGACGACAAAGCTTTTGTGTACGCGCAGAAAGCTGTGGGGCTCCATGCGCCGCTCTATCTCGCTTATCGAGCCGCGGAAGCTGTGCTCCGCGTCGAGCGTGCGCAGCCTTATCATGTGTATGTTCGACTCGAAATACATTATGTCCGCATAGCGAATCTGGTGCACGCCCGAGCTGTTGCTGACAATGAAGTAATTCGGCTTTTCCAGACTCAGCTCCCTGTATATGCCGCTTATCTCCTTTAGAAACACCTGCTTGTCCACGGGCTTGACGAGATAGCGCCAGGCGTCAACCTGGTAGCCCTCGAGCGCGTACTGCACCGTTGAGGTGACGATAAGTATGGGCACGTGCACGTCGAATTTTCGTATTTCCTTTGCCGTGGATATGCCGTCGAGGGGAGTCATGAGCATGTCCAGAATTATGCAGTGGAAGCGCCGGCCCTTTTTATATGCTTCTGCCAGCTCCGCTCCGGAGCTGTAGGTTGTAACCTCCGCGTTGATGCCGCTCGGGCGAAGCTCGGCCAGATATGCGGTCATTGTACTCAAATCATAGCTGTTGTCGTCGCAGACTGCCACGGAAAACATGTATATTACCCCCTATACTCCATGACTGCGTGCATATGTGCTTATACAGTCACAGTATATCGTGATGTTATTGACAAGTCAATCTTCGGCTGACCGATTATGGCGCGTTTTTTCCCGATTATGACAAAACTATGTACATTTTGCGAAAATATTGTAGATTATGTTATAAGAAACTCAGGTTTCGTCAAACAAATTTTAGGAGGGTTCACTAATGGCAAAAAAGAAAGGCGGGAAGGGCGGCATGAGTCAGATGGACATGCTCCTCGGACTTGTATGCGCTATATTCTTCCTTGACACTATCCCGTCGGTGGCGACAATGGGATGGGCGTCAATCACATGGATTATCATTGTAGGCGCGCTGTTCTTCTTCACCGGCTCTCTGGCCTGCGCCGAGCTCGGAGCGGCTTACCCGGACGACGGCGGCTTCGCCGGCTGGGCGGCCAGAGCTTTCGGGCCGAAGATGGGTGCGCGAATCGGCTACATCTACTGGGCCTGCAACGCGGTATGGCTGTCGTCAAACGCCACGCTGTTCGTTCAGGTGTTTCAGGCCACCTTCGGCGTTGAGCTCGGAGCCGTGGGCGCGACGGTGCTCAACCTTGTGGTTGTGTACGCGATGCTCGCAATCCTGCTTCTGCCGAGCAAGAGCTCCACGTTTATGTACAACTACGGCGCCATCGTAAAGATAATCATCGGCGTATTCCTCATTATTGCCGGCGTTATCTGCTTCACCAGAGGCGGCGGCGCGACGGCGAACCCCTTCTCCGCAAAGGAAATGGTACCCACTCTCGGCGCATCCATAGTATTTATCCCCTCCCTGGTTTACAACTTTCTCGGCTTTGAAACCTCCGCGGCCAACGGCAGAATGGAGAATCCGGGCCGCGACGTGCCCCGCGCGGCAATCAAGAACGTGCTGCTCGTCGCCATACTGTACATTCTCACCTCCATCGCGGTGCTCTGGGCGGTGCCCATTGCCGACGTGAACATAACCACCGGCATTATGCAGACCCTTCAGGCGGGACTTGGCAGCGCGGGCGTGCTCGGCGGCATAGTTATGCTGCTCGGCTTCCTGTACCTGACCGTCCTGTTTATCCAGGGCATGCTCTGGGTCGGCGCTCCCTGCAACACCGCCGCCATTGCCGGCGAGACCGGCGAGCTGCCCAAGGTGTTCTCCAAGCGCAACAAAAACGGCCAGCCTGTCGGCGTCATCATTATCTCCGCCGTCATGGCCACTATAATGACCCTGGCCTCCAACCTCATCCCCGGCGACGCGCAGAGCGTGTTCTGGGCAATATTCTCCTGCACCAGCCTGCTGCTGCTCATCCCCTACATAGTCAACTTCGAGGCTTACTTCAAGCTCAAGAGGACCGACAAGCAGACCGAGCGCCCCTACGTTTTCCCCGGACCGGCCTGGCTGTCCACCCTGCTTATCAGGATAGCGGAGTTCATCGCGCTGGCGACCTGCGTGCTGTTCGTCTGGGTGCCCGGCGTGCCGCTTGACATGACGCAGCTTCTGTTCGTCGGCATCGGCGTGGTGGTTGTGCTCGTGCTCGGCGAGGTGCTGCTCAAGACCGCGGAAAAGCAGAACCGGCAGGAGAAGAAGGAGGAGATCTGATTCTCCGCCGATAAAAACAGGAAATATACAGAGGAATAAAACAATACCCGAGGGGATTTGGAAGGTCCCCTCGGGAGGAAAGGAAAGGATTTATTAAATGACGGCTGAAAGAGTTTACACAAACGCGACTGTTTACACCGCTGACAAAAACCGCACCATGGCGCAGGCTGTTGCAATAGCTGACGGCAAATTTGTGTACGTGGGTGACAGTGAGGGCGTGAAAGCCTTTATCGGCGAGAACACCGTGGTTGAGGAAGCCTCCGGCAAGATGATAATGCCCGCTTTCATCGAGGGACATGCGCACTACACCAAGGCCACCTCCACCGTCGTGGGCATAAACCTGGCAGGCTACAACAGCGAGGAGCAGTACGTCGAGGCATGCCGCAGGTACATAGAGGAGCACCCCGGCATAAAGACCCTGCGCGGGCAGGGCTATCTTGAGGCGATATTCCCCGGCATCGGACCCAAGCGCGAGGCGATGGACCGTGCGTCAAAGGACATTCCAATAGTTGTCCAGGCCGAGACGCTCCATTCCCTGTGGGCAAACAGCGCCGCGATTGAGCTGGCCGGCGTGACGGCGGACACCCCCGACCCCGAGAACGGACGCATAGAGCGCCGCGCCGACGGCTCGCCGAGCGGCTGCTTCCGCGAGAGCGCGCAGGACCTGATTCTTGACGCGCTGCCGGATTACAGCGTCGAGGAGTACGAGCAGGGCATCATGGCGTATCAGGAGCTTTGCCACCGGTACGGCTTTTCCACGGCCTACGACCCCTGGCTGTTTGTTGACAGCAACGGCGTTGAGGCGCTCAAGTCTCTGGATAAGAAGGGCAAGCTGACAATGCGTATGCGCGGCGCGTACTGGGCCAACCCGCACCGCGGACCCGAGCAGGTACAGGAAATAGTTGACGCCCGCGCCCGCGACAACGGCGGCAGCATGTTCCACATCAACGCCGTTAAGCTGTTCATGGACGGCGTGCTTGAGAGCATAACGGGCTTCCTGCTCGAGCCCTACGAGAAGGCCGAGGGCCGTCCCGAGGGCTGGCGCGGCGACCAGATCTGGGAGCCGGACAACATGAACAGGGTCGTCGCCGCCATCGACAAGGCCGGCATGGGCATCCACGTCCACTGCGCCGGCGACGCGGCGGTAAAGCAGTCGCTCGACGCGGTTGAGTACGCCTTCAGGGAAAACGGAAAGCGCGACGCGCGCCACTGCATCACCCACATCTTCCTGCTCGACCCGAAGGACATCCCGCGCTTCAAGGAGCTCGGCGTCGTGGCCATGACCAACTCCTACTGGATGCAGATTGACGACACCTATTTCGTCAACGGCAGCTACACCGGAGAGGACCGCATAGCCCACTCCTTCCCCGAGAACTGCTTCTTCAAGGCCGGTGTGAAGGTTGCCAACGCCAGCGACTACCCGATAACCGCGACTCCCAATCCCTTTGTCGGCATCGAGCTGGGCGTCACGCGCATAGCTCCCGACAACTACCACCCCTGGATTGTCAACTACGACGACCCGAAGTTCCACGAGCCGCTGTGGCCCGAGGAGAAGGCCGACGTGCGCGACATGATAGATTCCTTCACCATAAACCAGGCCTACGCAAACTTCCTCGACGAGGAGACCGGCTCAATAGAGCCCGGCAAGTCCGCGGACATGATTGTTGTGGACAAGAACATTCTTGAGATTGCCCCCGAGGACATCGGCACCGCAGTTGTTGAAAAGACCGTGCTCATGGGCAGGGTCGTGTACGAGAAGTAAAATAATCTCAGTATAAGCGCCGGCGGCTCGGCCGCCGGCGCGTTTCATGGTATGGCAGGGTCAGGCTTGTGACCGGCTTCGGGCCGCTGAATTTGGGGAGTGGGTTGCTTTGGAAGAATCAATAGGTTTTCTCTCCGTTATACCGCCTATGGCGGTTGTGGCGCTGGCGATTATCACGAAAAACGTACTGCTGTCCCTCGTTGTGGGCGTGAGCTTCGGGCTTTTCCTGTATTTGAGCGTGACCTCCGGCATAGCGGGAGCGCTCACGGGGCTTATTCCGGAGGGCGTGCGCCTTATGACGGACGTGCTGTGCGACGGGGACAATATGCACCTGCTTATTTTTCTGGCCCTGCTGGGCGGGCTTATCGCCGTGCTGACGGTTTCCGGCTGCGCGGGGGCTTTCTCCGCCCTGGCCGTGCGCCGGATACGCAGCCGCACCCACGCGCAGCTTATGACGCTGCTGCTCGGCTGCGTGATTTTCATAGACGACTATTTCAACGCCATAACCGTGGGCAACGTGATGGTGCCCATAACCGATAAATTCAAAATTTCCCGCGCCAAGCTGGCCTATATCATCGACTCGACCTCCGCGCCGGTGACGGTGCTTGTGCCTATTTCAAGCTGGGTGGCGACGGTTATTTCCCTTATTGCTCCGGCCATGGCGGCCAACGGCTTCGCAACCGGCGGCATGAGCGTTTTCCTGCGCTCCTGCCTTTACAACTACTACGCCTGGCTGACGCTGCTGATGGTATTTCTTGTGATTGTGAAAAAATTTGACATCGGGCCCATGGCCGCCTTTGAGCGGACGCTGGAGGAAACGGGCGAGGATGTCTCCATATACATAGACGTCAACGAAAGCGTGATTGACAGCATGGCCGACGGACGGCGTGGCACCGCGCGCGACCTTATAGCGATTATCGCAGCGCTCGTTGTGCTGTCGCTCGCGTTTATGGTCATAGACGGCGGAATCCTTTCCGGCGCGGCGCTGACGGAGGCGTTCATGCGCTGCGACACCATGCTCGCGCTGGTTTATGCGGCTGTATGCACGCTGCTGCTGAGCTTTATCATGTTTGTCGTGAGCGGGAAAATGACGCTCAAGCAGTTTGACAAGGCCTTTCAGCAGGGTATAAGGAGCATGGTCTCGGCAATGTGCATTCTTATTTTGTCCTGGACCTTTTCCGTGGTGCTCGGAGACGGGGCGCTGGGCACGGGGCGCTATGTCGCCGCGGCGGTCGGCGGCTGGCTTCCGGCCTGGCTGATGCCGGCGGTGATATTTCTGATATCGGCCGTCATAGCCTTTACAACGGGCGCGTCCTGGGGCGCCATGACGATAATGCTGCCGACCTCCATAGCAATATGCGCTGCGATAGACCCGGAGTATGTCTACGCCGTGATTGGGGCGACGCTCTCGGGCACCGTTTTCGGCGACCACTGCTCGCCGGTTTCGGATACGACGGTGCTCTCCTCCTCCGGCGCGGGCTGCCGTCATATTGACCATGTGACAAGTCAGATAATTTATGCTATAATAGTTGCCGTAGTCTCTGCACTGGCCTTTGCCGCGGCGGGAATAACGGCAAGCGCGCTTGCCGGCCTTGCCTTCGGCGTGTGCCTGACGACTGCGGCAGTGTTCGCCGGCTCGGCCCGGCGAAGGGGAAGAAGCGGAAAATAGGAAGGCGGAAAAAAATGTTTATTGCCCTGCTTATACTCTGGCTTATATTCGGCGGCGTGAGCGTGACGAATCTCGTGCTCGGCGCTGTGGTCAGCGCGCTTATAACGCTCTTTGCGTCGAAATTCATGGGCTACAGCGGCGCGCGGACGCTCGCCGGTCTGAAAAAAGGAGGCCGCGCTCTCGGCTACGGGCTGTTCCTGCTCGGGGAAATAGTAAAGGCCAATCTGGCGGTTATAAGGCTTATTTACCGGAAAAAGGAGCCGGAGCCGCAGCTTGTGCGCTTTAACGCCGGACTGAAAACGGATACGGCCCGGGTGCTGGTGGCAAACTCCATAACGCTGACCCCCGGCACAATAACGGTGGAGCTTGAGGGGGACGAGCTGTGCGTGCACGCGCTCGACCGCTCGATGAACGTGGGAATTGAGAGCTGCGCTTTCATTGAAAAAGCAAAGGAGCTGGAGGCATGACTGCGGAAAAGACGATACTGCTCGCCGCGCTGCTGGTCCTCGCCGCGCTTATCCTCGCGGCCGTGGTGAGGGCAATACTCGGGCCGCGCTTTACAGACAGGGTCGTGGCGGTTGGCGCGGCCAACACTATGGTGACGGCCTGCATATGCCTGCTCTCACGCTATCTTCAGGCCGACTACCTCATAGACGTGGCGCTTATCTACGCGCTGCTGGGCTTTACGGCCAACGTGTTGCTCATGCGCCTTGTCAGGGCGCGCGCCGGGGAAAAGGAGGAGAGGGAATGATACGTCCTGCCATAGCCGGCCTGCTTTACGCGCTGGCGCTTTTCGTGTTTTTCTCCGAGATACTGGGCCTGTACAGGTTCAAATACGTGCTCAACCGTATGCACGCGGCCGCCATGGGAGACACGCTGGGCATTATGCTCATTGTTGCCGGAACGATAGTGCTGCGCGGCTGGAGCATGGCGTCGCTGAAGCTTGTGCTGATACTGGCGTTTATGTTCCTGACGGGACCGGCCGCCACGCACCTTATCGCGGGAGGCGAGGTGCGCTCCAACGAACACGCCGGCGGCGAGTACACACAGGAGGACAGGCGATGAAAATTCTTGAATCGGTTCTTCTTATCATCCTGATAATAACCGCCATTGCCGCGCCGCTGCAAAAGCGGCTGCTGGGCACGGTGATAGTCTACACGGCCTTCGGCCTTACCATGGCGCTGCTGTGGATGCTGCTTCAGGCGCCGGATTTGGCGATAACCGAGGCGGCGGTAGGCGCGGGCGTGACGGGGGTGCTGTTCATCCTCACGCTGTACAAGGTGAAGCAGCTTAAAGGGGGGCGGGACGAATGAAGAAGCTTTCCCGCTTCAACGACTGGGTGGACGGCGAGCTGGACTTTCCGCTGAGCACCCTGCACGACGCGCGGCCTGAAAGGCATGAGCGCGGGAGACATCACAGCATGTCGGACAGCAGGAGCCTGAGCGCTTTTTCAAAGGTGTACGCTCTGCTGTGCCTGCTTGTGTGCCTGCTGCTGGTGTGTACGCTGCTGGCCGTAGCCGCGGCGCTGCCGGGCTTTGGCTCGGAGGAAAACCCCACCGTAAACGAGGTTTCCGAGCACTACGTCGGTCAGGCCGAGCACGAGACGGGCGCGGAAAACGTCATTGCCGGCATGATACTCAACTACCGCGGCTTTGACACCTTCGGCGAGTCCTGCGTGCTGTTCCTTGCGGTTTGCTGCGTGATGCAGCTTTTGTGGAGCACCGGCGCGGAGAAAAAGCAGAAAACGGACTTCGGCGGACAGGACGTGATACTCTCGCGCGTGTGCCGCGTGCTGGTGCCGTGCGTTCTGTGCTTCGGCCTGTGCGTGCTGTTCAGCGGCCACACCTCGCCGGGCGGCGGCTTCTCCGGCGGCTCTGTGCTGGGCGCGGCGCTGATAATTTTCGCTCTGGCCTTCGGCGACGGGGCGGTGAGCCGCTTTTTCAGCAGAAGAATATATAATCTGGTGCGAATAACGGGACTTATGGTGTATGCGCTGATGTTCGGCTGCTACATCTTCCTGGGCGCAAACGGGATAGAAAGCGAGCTGTCGCGCTACATAGTGCTGGTGGTGGACATCGCCGTGGGACTGGTTGTCATGAGCACGATGTACGGCTTCTACTCGTTCTACACGAAAGGAGAGCTGTGATGACGGGCTTGATAAACGCGATAATTGACAACCGTTACGCCGTGACGGCGGTGCTCCTGTTTGTGATTGGCCTTGCCAACATGCTTTTGCAGCCGAACCTGATAAAAAAGGTTGTGGCCTTCAATATCATGGACTCGGCGACCTTTCTGATGCTGGCCTCGCGCGGCTTTGTGGAGGGACGTGTGGCTGCGGTGCTGACCGACGGCGGAGCGGACGTGTCCCGCTACGTAAACCCCATACCGGCGGGACTTGTGCTCACGGGAATAGTGGTTTCGGTGAGCGTGTCGGCCTTCTCGCTGGCGCTTATCCAGCGCATTTACGCCCGATACGGCACCGTGGAGCTCGGCGAGCTGCTCAAGCTGACGAAGAAAGAGAAGGTGTGAGATGCCGTTTGTGTACAACCTTCCGTTTTTCTGCGTTTTTCTGTGCATGATTACGGCGATACTGCTCTCGGCGGCGAAAAGCGCGCGGCTGAGCTGGTATGCCACTCTGGGCGCGGCCGTGCTCTCGGCTGTTATGAGCGCGGTGCTGCTTGTGTACATAACGCGCGCGGACGAGGCCGTGGCGTTTTCCATGGGTAAATTTCCCGCGCCCCTGGGCAACGAGATACGCTTTGGCCCGATGCAGGCGCTGCTGGCAATGTGCTTTTCGTCGGTGCTGGCGCTGTCCATGCTCGGCGGACGGAGCGACATGTTCCATGACGTGGACGGCAAAAAGATGGGCCTTGCCTGCGTGATGCTCAATATGGTGCTGGCCTCGCTGCTGGTGCTGACCTTTACAAACGATATTTTCACGGCCTATGTGTTCATTGAGATAAGCACCATAGCCGCCTGCGCGCTGGTGGTAATCAAGGACAGCGGCTCCACGCTTATGGCCACGATACGCTACCTGTTCATGAGCCTGCTCGGCTCGGGACTGTTCCTGTTCGGAATTGTTCTGCTCTACGCGCTGTCGGGCCATCTGCTCATGCCTCAGCTCAGCGCGCGGCTCTCGGAGCTTATGGATGCGGGCAGCTACCGCCTGCCGCTGGCGGCGTCCGCGGCTATGATAACGGCGGGGCTGGGAATAAAAAGCGCGATGTTCCCCTTCCACCGCTGGCTGCCGGACGCCCATGGCAGCGCCACGACAACCTCAAGCGCAGTGCTCTCGGGCCTGGTGCTCAAGGGCTACGCCGTGCTGCTGATAACCATGTTCACGCGCGTGTTTTCTCTGGAGGCGGTGCATGAGCTCGGACTCGGCACGCCGGTGCTGCTGCTCGGCTTTCTGGGGATGATAGCCGGCTCGCTGTACGCCCTGCGCGAGTACCACGCCAAGCGGATGTTGGCATATTCCTCGGTGGCGCAGCTGGGCTATGTCTTTATGGGTATAGGACTTTGCACCGAGGCGGGACTTGCCGCGGCGATTTTCCAGATTCTCGCCCACGCGTTTACAAAGCCCCTGCTGTTTATCAGCGTGGGACGCCTGTCCTGCGCCGCGGGGCACGAAAAGGAGCTGTCCGCCCTGCGCGGCAGCGCGTGGAGCGCTCCCCTGGCGGGAATAGGCTTTGGGATTGGGGCGCTGTCTATGATTGGAGTGCCGCTTTTGGCGGGCTTCACGGCCAAGCTGGGACTGGCCTCGGCCTCAATCTCTGACGGAAAAATGTCCACGAACGTGGTTTTGATAGTGCTGGCGGTCTCGTCGATTCTAAACGCCATGTACTATATACCCGCGATGATTGCCATATGGCGTCCGGCGAGGGAGCGCGTGCGCCTTGAAAGGGACAGGGCCTTTAACGCGGGGGCGGTTGCGCTCATCGCGGGGGTGCTGATTTTCGGAATATTCTTTCAGCCTGCGACGGAGCTTATTACCCGCGGGCTCGAGCTGATGTGAGGAAGGGGGAGCTATATTGACAGTTTTACTGCCGCCAGCCGTCTGCCTTGCCGGCGGAATAGCCGCTTTCCTGACACGGGACAGGCGCCTGCTCCACCGCGTTGCCGCGTGTACGGTGCTGCTCGCCGCGGCCGCGGCCGCAGCCGCGGCCTTTGC
>CATJWA010000268.1 GCA_949744025.1 uncultured Eubacteriales bacterium | reverse complement strand
TTTTTCGCGGCGGCGGTTGCTCTGTTCGATAGCATATATCATCGAGTCGGTCACGCGGTCGGCATAGAGCGTCACATGGCCGTTGGAGTGGCGGGCGGGGCGGCCGGCTATCTGCGTTATCGAACGCAGGTTGCGCAGGAATCCCTCCTTGTCGGCGTCGAGAATCGCTACCAGCCCCACCTCGGGAAGGTCGAGACCCTCGCGCAGCAGGTTTATGCCGATGAGCACGTCAAACTCGCCTAAACGCAGGTCGCGGATTATCTCCATGCGCTCGATAGCGCCGATGTCGTGGTGCATATAGCGGCAGCGGATGCCGGCGTTGGTGAGGTACTGCGTCAAATCCTCGGCCATGCGCTTGGTCAGAGTGGTCACAAGCGTGCGTTCGTTTCGGCCTGCGCGCTCGTTTATTTCACCTATGAGGTCATCAATCTGCCCCTCGACCGGACGCACGGAGATTTCGGGGTCCACAAGCCCAGTGGGGCGGATTATCTGCTCGACTATCTGCCCGGCACGCTCGCGCTCGTAGTCTCCGGGGGTGGCGGAGACGTAGGTGACCTGATGCACACGGGCGCGGAACTCGTCGAACTTCAGCGGGCGGTTGTCGAAGGCGGAGGGCAGACGGAAGCCGTACTGAACGAGGCTTTCCTTTCTCGCGCGGTCGCCGTTGTACATAGCGCGGACCTGAGGCAGGGTGGCGTGGCTTTCGTCTATGAACATAATGAAGTCGTCGGGAAAGTAGTCGATGAGCGTCATCGGGGGGGAGCCGGGCTCGCGGCCGGAGATAATGCGGCTGTAGTTTTCTATGCCGGAGCAGTAGCCGAGCTCCTGCATCATCTCAAGGTCGTAGGCCGTGCGCTGTGCGATTCGCTGTGCCTCGATAAGCTTACCGTTTTCCTGAAAATATTTCACACGCTCATCGCATTCGCGGCGAATTTCGCGCGCGGCATTCTCCATTTTCTCATGTGTGGTAACATAGTGGCTGGCAGGCCAAACGGGAATGGTTTTCAGACGCATGGTGACGTTTCCGGTTATGGGGTTAATCTCGCTTATGCGGTCAATCTCGTCGCCGAAGAACTCCACGCGGATGGCGCTCTCTTTCCAGTAAGCCGGCCAGATTTCAACCGTGTCGCCGCGCACGCGGAACATGTTGCGCTCGAAAGCGATGTCGTTGCGCTCATAGCGTATGTCGATAAGCCGGTGGAGCAGCTCGTCTATGGGCACGGTGTCGCCCACGCGCAGAGTGACCATCATTTTCTCAAAGTCCTCCGGCTCGCCGAGACCGTATATGCAGGAGACGGAGGCCACGACGATAACATCCCGCCGCTCCAGCAGGGAAGCCGTGGCGGACAGGCGCAGGCGGTCGATTTCCTCGTTGATGGAGCTGTCCTTCTCGATGAAGGTGTCAGTGCTGGCGATGTAGGCCTCGGGCTGGTAGTAGTCGTAGTAGGAGACGAAATATTCCACAGCATTTTCAGGAAAGAACTCGCGGAACTCGCTGCAAAGCTGGGCGGCAAGGGTTTTGTTGTGGGCCAGTACCAGCGTCGGGCGCTGTACGCGCTCTATGACCTTGGCCATAGTGTAGGTCTTGCCGCTGCCGGTTACACCCAGCAGAATCTGCTCCTCCAAACCGCGGCTGAGACCGTCCGCAAGCGCGGCTATGGCCTCCGGCTGGTCGCCCGTGGGCTCAAAGGGGGAGTGTACCTTAAATTCCAAAACGACACCTCCTTGTGTATGGAATTACTCTAAAATTTAATTATAACACATAAATGGCTGTGATACAACGAAACGAAGTGCGTTTTTGCTTGAAAAATGTTTGCGGGAAGGTTATGATAAAAATAAAGGAGGTGCGCGCAGGTGCATTATGTCAAAGCCAAGGGCATACTTTCGGCAAAAAACGGAATGAACATCTATCGCGGCTGTACCCACGGCTGTATTTACTGCGACAGCCGAAGCGACTGCTACAATTTCGGACACGCTTTCGAGGATGTTGAGGTGAAGGAAAACGCCGTGGAGCTGCTCGACGAGGCTCTTAGGCGAAAGCGCCGGGCGTGCATGATAGGCACCGGTTCGATGACGGACCCATATATCCCGCTGGAACGGGAGCTGGGGAATTTTCGCCGTGCGCTGGAGGTGATATACCGACGCGGCTTCGGCGTGACGATGATTACAAAGTCTGCGCTCGTGCTGCGCGACATTGACCTGCTGAAAAAAATAAACGAGCGGACAAAATGCGTGGTGCAGATGACGCTGACCACCTCGGACGAGGAGCTGTGCCGTAAGCTTGAGCCGAACGTGAGTACAACACGGGAGCGTGTGGATGCGCTCATGCGTTTGAAGGAGGCGGGCATACCCACCGTGGTGTGGCTTTCACCCCTGCTGCCATTTATAAACGACACTCAGGAGAACATCTCGGCCATTCTCGATTACTGCGCCGGGGCGGGGGTTTACGGCATAGTGTGCTTTGGGATGGGCATGACTCTGCGCGAGGGCAGCAGGGAGTATTTCTACGCGCAGCTTGACCGCCTTTTTCCGGGGCTGAAGGAGAAATACATCCGCACCTATGGAGAGCGCTACGAGCTGGAAAGCCCGAATTCGCGCGTACTTTGGAGCGTGTTTCGTGAGAAGTGCGCGCACTGCGGTATAGTCTGCGAGCAGGCAGGGATTTTTGATTTTCTGACTCGCCTCGACGGTCCGGAAATGGGGGAGCAGCTCAGCCTGTGGTGAAATCTCGCTTTTTTGTGCAGAAATTGAGAGGAGAAAAAGGCTACGGCGCGGTATAATAATCACAAAGCGGTTATTATGTTTGACTTTTGGTCGTGCATACGCAGATGACCAATTATACCATTACCGCGAAGCGGTCATGGTATAATGAAGAAAATCAGCGGAAAGGAAGGACAGGCAAATGGAATGGGTAGAGAAGCTCAACCAGTGTATGGGCTATATTGAGGAGAATCTCACGCAGGAAATAGACCCCGAGCGCCTCGGCAGGATTGCCTGCTGCTCGTCGTATCATTTCCAGCGCATGTTCACCTACATGGCGGGCGTGACGCTCTCTGAATATATCCGCAGGAGAAAGATGTCGCTGGCCGCAGAGGACCTGCTGGGCGGTGGGGAGAAGGTTGTGGACCTTGCGCTGAAATACGGCTACAGCTCGCCCACGGCTTTCAACCGCGCATTTCAGACCATTCACGGCGCGGCGCCCTCGGCGGTAAGGAGCGAAGGACTGACCGTGAAATCCTTTCCGCCAATAAAATTCAGTATTTCCATACAAGGAGGATATGAGATGAATTACCGTATAGAGAGCAAGCCGGCGTTCCGCATAGTGGGCATTTCAACACCGCTGGAGCGTGAGCTTGAGAAAAACTTCAAATCCGTGCCCGAGCTTTGGCAGCGCGCGGCTTCGGACGGAACGATTGAGCGGCTTGCCGGGCTCATGGACACGCCGCCGATGGGGCTTTTGGGTGTGAGCGCCTGCGGAAACGCGGAGCAGTGGAGATATTTTATAGCCGTGTCCAGCACGCGTCCGGCAGAGGGCCTTGAGGAGTACACGGTGCCGGCGTGTACCTGGGCGGTGTTTCCGGGGGAGGGGACGAACCGCTCTATACAGGAGCTTGAGCAGCGCGTGGTGACCCAGTGGCTGCCCGGCTCCGGCTACGAGTACGCTGATGCGCCAGACGTGGAGGTGTACCTCAACGCGGACCCCGACAACGCAAAATTTGAGGTTTGGATTCCCGTGGTGAAAAAGTGAGGCGCGGAAGAATATATTGTGTTATAATAGGGTACAGCTTATGCTGTACCCTATTATTTTTACCGTCGGGGAGGTGCGCTTGTGGAGAACAGACACTACATTGCCATAGACTTAAAATCGTTTTACGCCTCGGTCGAGTGCGTCGAGCGTGGACTGGACCCTATGCGCACCAACCTTGTGGTTGCCGACTCCTCGCGCACGGAAAAGACGATATGCTTGGCCGTTTCCCCGCCGCTTAAGGCTTACGGAATTTCAGGCAGGGCTCGGCTTTTCGAGGTAGTTCAGGCGGTGGAGCGGATTAACGCCGAGCGCCTTCGACTCGCTCCGGAGCACAAAATGCGCGGGTCATCCTGCGATGACGTCGAGCTTAAGGCGGACCCCTCAATGGCGCTGGACTATATTATTGCGCCGCCGCGCATGGCGCATTACATGAAATTCAGCACTGAAATTTATAAGATTTACCTGAAATACGCTGCTCCCGAGGATATTCACGTCTACTCGATAGACGAGGTGTTCATCGACGCAACGAGCTATCTGCCTGCCAGGGGGCAGAGCGCCCGGGAGCTGGCCATGGAGATAATTTCCGACGTGCTGCGGACAACAGGCATAACAGCCGCGGCGGGGATAGGGACAAACCTTTACCTGTGCAAGGTGGCTATGGACATATGGGCCAAGAATGTGCCGCCGGACGAAAACGGTGTGCGCATTGCCGAGCTCGACGAGCTGAGCTACCGCCGCAACCTGTGGACCCACAGGCCTCTGACGGATTTCTGGCGCATTGGACGCGGATACGCAAAAAAGCTGGAGGCGAACGGCCTGCTGACCATGGGGGACATCGCGCGCTGCTCGCTGGGCGGTGCGGGAGACTATCACAACGAGGCGCTGCTCTATCGTCTGTTCGGGGTCAACGCCGAGCTGCTTATTGACCACGCCTGGGGCTGGGAGCCGTGCACCATAGCGGACGTGAAGGCATACCGGCCGGATTCGAGCAGCATCGGCGCGGGGCAGGTGCTTCCCTGCCCCTATACGTTTGAAAAGGCGCGGCTCGTGGCTTGGGAGATGGCCGAGCAGCTCTCGCTTGAGCTGGCGGAAAAGCGCCTTGCGACGAGACTGATATCATTGACCGTGGGCTATGACGTGGACAACCTGAAGGACCCCGAGCGCAGGGAAAAGTATGATGGCGAGGTCAAGCTTGACCGCTACGGACGCGCGGTGCCGAAGCACGCGCACGGTACGGAGGATTTGGAGCTTTTTACGGCCTCCACGCGCCTTATTTCCAATGCGGTAACCCGTCTTTTTGAGCGCATAGCGGACAGGCATCTGCTTATTCGCAGGCTGTATCTGACCGCAGAGGGAGTTGTGGATGAGGCCTCGGCGCAGGAACAGCCGGAGGACGAGACGGAACAGCTTGACCTGTTTACCGACTACGACGCACGCCGCGCTGAGCGCGAGGCGCAGAGGGAAATACTTGAGCGGGAGCGCCGGCTACAGCAGGCAATACTTGGGGTGAAGAATAAATTCGGTAAAAACGCGATACTCAAGGGTACGAATTTTGTCGAGGGTGCTACGGCAAGAGAGCGCAACGGGAAGATAGGCGGGCACAAGGCGTAGCTTAGAGCTTATCCCGAAATTAATCGTATGCAGCTTGCGCAGCAGATTTTTTTCTGTGCAAGACGATTTGACGCAGGAAGGCTTTGTGCCTTTCAAGTCAAATCAACGCGGCACAGCGGGAAATATGCAAGCAAGATGTGCGCGATTAATTTTGGGGTAAGCTCTTAGTGGCGGTGTGATTTTTGAAGCAGGGGCGGAGAGCTATGGAGAGAGCTTACACTACGGAAAAGATAAAAATTCCCTCGGGAGGAGGGAATTCAGGTCTGCTGATATTCCGGCCGGAGGGAACACCGCCGGCTCGGGGGCGAACGGGCGTGCTTTGGATACACGGGGGCGGATATGTCACCGGAATGGCGGAGATGGCCTACTTCACGCGGGCGATTACGCTGGTGAAAAAATTTGGAGCGGTTGTCGTATCACCGGAATACCGTCTGGCGCCGAGACATCCATATCCGGCCGCGCTGGAGGACTGCTATGCTGCGCTGACCTATCTGAGGGACTGCGCAGCCGAGCTGAACATAAACCCTTCGCAGCTTATGGTAGGAGGCGAGAGTGCCGGCGGAGGACTTACCGCGGCGGTGTGTATGCTGGCGCGCGACAGGGGGGAGATTGCCGTTGCATTTCAGATGCCGTTGTATCCCATGCTGGACGACCGCGATACGCCCTCGTCTCGAGACAACCATGCCCCAGGCTGGAATACGCGCAGAAACCGGCGAGCGTGGCGGGAGTATCTCGGCGAACTGTACGGCGGGGAGGTGCCCTGCTACGCCGCGCCGGCAAGGCAGACGGATTTTTCGGGACTGCCGCCGTGCTACACATTTGTAGGAGACGCAGAACCGTTTTACTGCGAAACGCTTGAATTCGTGGAGAAGCTGCGCGGAGCGGGGGTTGATGCGAACGTGGACGTCTACCCGGGACGGTTTCACGCCTTTGACCTTTTGCAGCCGTTTACGAACGATGCGCGCAGGGCAAAGGAGGAGTTTGAACGGCGCTATGCCTATGCCGTGGAGCATTATTTCGCCCCGTAGCCGAAGGGGAAGGAGGCGCGGACGTGAGCGGTAAAAGCCCATATGAGGACATAATCGACCTGCCGCATCATGTTTCGGAGACACGTGCGCCTATGGCCATGCGCGAGCGTGCGGCACAGTTTTCACCATTCGCAGCGCTCAGCGGCTATGAGGACGCCGTGCGTGAGAGCGCTCGTCTTACGCAGGAGAAAATAGAGCTGGGTGAGGACGCGCTCTCATCGGTGAATGAGGCGCTGCGCCGCGCCGTCGAGTCTCCGGAGACGGAGGTGGCCGTGACATATTTTGTGCCCGATGAAAAGAAGCCCGGGGGCCGGTATGTCACAGTCAGCGGACGGGTAAGGCGAGTGGACACGGTGCGCGGTCTGCTTATTTTGAGCGGAGGCGAGAGCATAGCCTTGGGAGAAATATTGAGCATAGATGGCGAATATGCGCCGGAATTGAAAACTTTCTGTGAAGAAAATTGACAGGAATGGAAAATAGCGGTAGTATTGCTCAAAAAGCCAAACGGTGTTAGCGAATTTGCCGCGCGGCTCGGAAACGGAGAGAACGGCAAATGCTTGAGGTGGTCATATGTCTGCTGGCGGGACTCGGAGCGGGTCTGGGCACGGGCTTTGCGGGAATGAGCGCGGCGGCGGTCATCTCGCCGATGCTCATAACCTTTCTGAATGTTGAACCCTACACGGCTGTAGGAATTGCGCTGGCGAGCGATGTGCTTGCAAGCGCGGCAAGCGCGGAGACTTACCGCCGCATCGGTAATCTGGATATCAGAAACGGCCTTGTGATGATGCTGTGCGTGCTGGCATTCACGGTCGTTGGAAGCTATGTATCCAGTCTGGTGCCGCATACGGTTATGGGAAGCTTCAGCACGGCGATGACCATGCTGCTGGGAATAAAGTTTATTCTGCGCCCTGTTACCGCGACGCGCGAGGCCATGGCAGGGGTCAGCCGGAAAAAGAGGATCCTCCAGTCTGTGCTGTGCGGAGCCGCCGTGGGCTTTATCTGCGGCTTTGTGGGCGCGGGAGGCGGAATGATGATGCTGCTCCTGCTCACGTCCGTTATGGGCTACGAGCTGAAGACCGCGGTGGGCACAAGCGTGTTTATCATGGCCTTCACTGCGCTGACCGGCTCGGTGAGCCATTTCATGATAGGCGGAATGCCGGATATAAAATACCTGATCTTGTGCGTGGCTTTTACTCTTGCCTTTGCCCTGCTTGCCGCGCGCTTTGCCAACAGGGCCGAGCCGAAGCTCCTCAACCGGATGGTGGGCGTGATATTGTTCGTCCTCGGTGCGGCGATCCTAACCGTAAATCTTCTGAAATAACGCAAGATCCCCCAACACCGGACGCTGCCGGTGTCGGGGGATCATCCTTGCGCAATGAGGAACCCTTGCCTCTGCTTATCCTGTTGTTTCCAGCCGTTTTTCCCGCCTCCGCAGCCAGACGAACACAATGACGCAAATAACAAGCGAGACTGCGGAGCCGGAGGTCGTTGCCAGACCCATGGGGAACAGCGTGTCGGGGAAGTGGACCGAGGCGAGATATGCCACAGGCAGCCGCGCGCTCAGGGTCCCGATAAAGTTGTTCAGGAAGGACATGCTCGACAGGCCGCAGGCACAGAAATAGCCGTTGAAGCAGAACTGGATGCCGGCAAGTATGCAGTCAAAAACGTAGCCTCGCATATACTGACCGCCGAGGCGGATGACATCCGGGCTTTTTGAAAACAGGCTGACCACCGGCTCAGCCCACAGCATCATTGCTGCAACGGCGAGAAGGCCAAAGCCTGAGGCAAGCAGAATGGCGTACCACAGGGTCAGGCGCGCCCGCTCGGGCTTGCCCGCGCCGATGTTCTGAGCCGAGAGCGCGGAGACTGCGGACAGCATTGCCGACGGCATAAGAAACAGAACTCCCATGACCTTTTCCACAATACCGACCGCGGCCGCGTCATTCAGTCCGCGGATATTCACTATGGCCGCTATCACAAGAAAGGAAAACTGGATGAAGCCCTCCTGAAGCGCCACGGGCACGCCTATTTTAAGGAGTTCGGCGATGACCTGCTTCTGCGCGCGGAAATCCGAGCGGGTAAGACGCGGACCGGTACGGCTGCGCAGTATGACGGTAAGCGCGATGGCGACGCTGACGGCCTGTGAAAGCGTAGTTCCCAGCGCGGCCCCCGCGGGGCCCATTTTCAGAGCGCCGATGAAAAGATAGTCAAGCAGAATATTAGCCGCGCAGGCAATGGCGACAAAGTACATGGGGCTCTTGGAATCACCCATACCGCGAAAAACGGAGCTGATGACGTTATAGGCCGTAATGAACGGGATTCCGGAAAAACAGATGGTGAGATATGCGCTTGTGCCTGCAACAGCCTCGTCCGGTGTGGACAGGAGGGAGAGAATGGTCCGGAGCAGCAAAAGAGCGCAGACCATGACAGATAGTGACAGCGCCGCGAAAAGTGTAACCGTGCTGCCGACAGCGGAGGAGAGCTCCCTCGCGCTGCCCTTGCCGACCGCTTTGGCGATGAGCACAGTAGAGCCCATGGACAGGCCGACAAGCATCATGGTAATCATGTGCATAACCTGGCTGCCTATGGAAACGGCCGTTGTGCTGTCCGTGCCGTTGAACCGGCCTATAATAAATAAGTCGGCCATGCCGTACAGCGTCTGTAAAAAATATGAGATAAAAAACGGTATGGAAAATTTCAGTATGGTTTTGAATACGCTGCCGCTTGTCAGATTTTTTTCCATAAATAAGTTGAAATCCTTTCGGTGAGGAAGCCGCGTTTTTATAATTTGCAGGGCTCCCCGCAAGTTTCAGCTTTATCCGACGGTCAAAGCTCAGGACGAATGTGTTTTAAAAGGGCACGGCATCCCTCGCTGATGTCGCTCTGTGCGGCGTCAAAGTCACGAGTGTACCAGGGGTCGGCAACCTCGTCTGGACGGTTGGCGAAGCTGAGCAGCAGGCACAGCTTGCCCTCGGAATCGTCCCCGCAGATGCGACGCATATTTCGCAGGTTGGCGCGGTCCATTCCGACGAGCAGGTCAAAGCGGTCATAGTCCGCGCGTGTGAGCTGCCGCGCGGTTTTGCCCGAGCAGTCGATGCCCTGAGCACTCAGCAGCCTGCGCACCGGAGGGTAAACACCGTTGCCGAGCTCCTCGGTGCTGGTGGCGGCTGAGGAAATGTAAAACTCATCCTCCAGTCCCGCTTTTTGCACCAGGTCTTTCATTATAAATTCCGCCATAGGGCTGCGGCAGATGTTGCCATGGCAGACGAATAGTATCTTAGTCATAGCGCTCAAACTCCTTGCAATCTGTTGGCCGCTGTGTTGTAAAAGAGGAGGCTTTGCCACAATAGACCTCATTTTCCCGTACCCAGCCCTCTTTTGAAATCCTCGGCGGCGCGGAGCTGCTCGTCGGCACTTCTGAGTGACAGCTCGGTTATGATGTCTCCTCCGTGGAGACGGGCAAGCTCACGCAGACGGCCCTCGCGGTCAAGCTCAGTCACGGCGGTATAGGTTCTGCCGCCGCGCTCGGCCTTGCTGATAGCAAAGTGGGTGTCCGCCATCGCCGCTATCTGCGGCAGGTGAGTGATGCAGATAACCTGCTTGTGAAGGGCCAGCGCAGAGAGCTTTTCTCCAACGCGCTGGGCCGCGACACCCGACACGCCCGTGTCAATCTCGTCAAACACCAGACTTGGCACGGCGTCCTTCTCGGCGAAAACACTTTTCATAGCCAGCATTATGCGTGAAAGCTCGCCGCCGGAGGCAATACGGGAAATACGTCCCGGCGCTTCGCCGGCATTCGCGCTCATGAGAAAGCGCACCTCGTCCCCGCCGGTGGAGTTGAAGCCGTCGTCATTTTCCAGTGGCCGTATGTCCACCGTAAAGCGCACGGAGGGCATGTTCAGGTAACGAAGCTCGTCGGTTATACGTTTTGTCAGGGCCTCGGCCGCGGATTGACGGGCTGAGCGCAGAGCTTCGGCAGCCTGCCGCGCAGACTGCCTGTCGCGCTCGAGCTGCTTTTGAAGCTGTATGAGCCTGTCGCCGGCGTACTCAATCTCGTCAAGCCTCTGTCGGCACTGCTCGAGATGGTCGATTAATCCCTGCTCGTCGGTATTGTATTTCTTTGTCAGACGGCGCAGGAGGGCGAGACGGGTTTCTATGCGGTCATACTCCTCGGGAGAGAAGTCCAGAGCCGAGCGCGCGTCGCTCAGCCGCTCGGCCGCGTCCTGGAGCATGTAGCCGGCATCGCTTATTATCTTTGCGGTTTCCTCTAACTCGGGTGAATAGCGCGCGGCACGCTCAGTGAAGGAGCGCGCGTCCGCGGCAAGGCCTATGGCGCTGCTGTCCCCCTCGTACAGTGCAAAATACGCGCCGTCGAGCGATTCGGTAAGCTTATTGGCGTTTACCATGAGCTCACGCCGGGCGGAGAGCTCATCCTCCTCGCCAGCGGTGAGCTCGGCACGCTCAAGCTCCTGAATCTGGTATGTTAGGCTTTCGGTCAGACGTTCCTTTTCCACGTCGTCCATACTCAGGCGCTCCATCTCGCGCTTTGTTGCGGAGAAAAGCGCGTATTTCTCTGAGAAACAGGTCAGCTCCGCCTCAAGGCCGCCGAAGCGGTCAAGATAGCGCAGGTGCTCAGCCTCGTCAAGAAGCTGGCGTCCGTCGTTTTGACCGTGTACGTCCAGCAGCAGCGCGCCGAGCTCACGCAGCTGCTGCGCGGCGGCGGGGAGACCGTTTATGCGGCAGGAGGATTTTCCGTCGGAGCTTATACGGCGCTGGACTATCGTCTCCTCCTCCGCGTCTATCTCGTTTGCTGCGCACCAGGAGCTTGCACGAGCGTCTGTGAACACCGCGCTGACAAGGGATTTGTCGGCGCCCGAGCGGACAAGCTCGCGGCTGGTGCGTGCGCCCAAAACGGCGTTTATGGAGTCTATAACAATGGATTTTCCTGCGCCGGTTTCGCCCGTGAGGACGTTCAGCCCAGGGCCGAAGTCAATGTCCGAACGCTCTATAACGGCGATATTTTCGATATGCAAGCTGCTTAACATAGTTCACACCCCGCCCGCAGGCTTTATAAAAGATTGGCTATCTCTCTGTAAAAATGCTCCGCCGAGGAGTTGTCCTTCATGGCGATGAAGGCGGTGTCGTCCCCGGCGATGCTGCCGATAAGACTCGGGATGCTCATGCTGTCGAGCGCCGAGCACGCGGCATTGGCAAGGCCCGGCAGGGTCTTGATTATTAAAAGGTTCTGCGCCACGGCGTAGCTTACTACGCTCTCGCGGAAGATTTTGCGCAGGCGCGTGTCGTAATCGGAGTATCCGTCCTTGACGCCTGTGACATAGCGGTATACTCCCGACGGTCCCTGCTCCTTGACAAGATGCAGGTCGCGTATGTCGCGCGAGAGCGTGGCCTGAGTGCTCTTTACGCCCTCGGTCCTGAGCAGCTCCATGAGCTGGTTCTGCGTCTCAACCTCGTGCTTTTCTATTATCTCGAGAATTTTTTCCTGCCTGGCCGATTTCATTTTCTCTCACCCAATTTCTCAAAGACTATATCATAAAACGCCTTGCTGCCGACATGGGCGAGCAGGGTCTGATGTCTGGACTTTTTAACATGGAGTACGTCGCCGTCGTGTACGTCGAAGCGCCCGCCGTCCACGGAGATTATCGCGCTACGGCCGCGGATGCACCGTATGTCCACAGTCACCACGCGGTCGGGCGCGAGCACGAAGGAGCGTGCGGCCAGAGCGTGGGCGCATATTGGCGTGAGAATAAGGTTTTCCGCTGTCGGCTCAACCAGCGGTCCGCCGGCGGACATGGAGTAGGCCGTCGAGCCCGTCGGCGTGGCGACAACGAGCCCGTCGCCGGAAAAGTCGAGCATACGCCGACCGTCACCGCGCGCGAGCATGTGTATCGTCTGCGTAATGCCGTGCAGGGCGACGTCGTTTAAAGCGTAGTCGGAGAATATTATCTCCCCGCCGCGCTCAAGCTCAACCTCGAGCATCATGCGCGGGCTTGGCGTATAGCTGCCGCGCGCCGCGGTTATCAGCCGGGCAATGTCGCCGCGCTCAAGCTCGGCTAAGAAGCCTATCGTGCCTAAATTGACGCCGATTATCGGCACCAGATGGCCTATCATACGCCGTGCCGTGTGCATAATGGTTCCGTCTCCGCCGAGGGAGACGACGAGCTCGGCGCCGTCTATCACATCCTCAAGGGCGCAGAAATCCGCTCCCTCAGCCGGCAGAAGCAGGTCACCGTCCAGATACTCGGGACTGATGCAAACCTCAAAGCCCGCGTTTTCAAGCAGCGCGCGGGCCTGCTCCGTCACCTCCAGCCCCTCGTCCTTGTACGGGTTTGGGCACAGCACAACTCTTTTTTTATCCATGTCGGGTTTCTAACGCTCCTTTGTGGGGTTCAGCGGTCTCCAAGCTTACCGTGAGAGGCTGCGACGACTTCCGCAGCGTCAGTCTCCGGCGCAGGATGCGTGCCTTTTTTCAGCCATGCAAGATATTCAATGTTACCCTCGGGGCCCTTGATGGGGGAGTAGTCAAGGCCCATGAGAGTCAGCCCCGCGCGGGGCACAAAGTCCATAAAGTCGCGCAGCACCTGAAGGTGCACGCGCTCGTCGCGCACAACTCCCTTTTTACCGACGTTCTCCCTGCCGGCCTCGAACTGAGGCTTTATAAGGCAGATGATATCTCCGCCGTCTTTGAGCAGCGCGGCGGCGGAGGGAATTACAAGGCGTACAGAGATGAAAGCCAGGTCCATGACAGCAAGGTCAATTTCCTCGGGTATCTCGCTTCGCGTGAGATACCGCGCGTTGGTGCGCTCCAGATTTACCACACGTTCGTCGCTTCGCAGGCTCCAGGCGAGCTGGCCGTAGCCGACATCCACTGCGTAAACCCTGTGCGCGCCGTTTTGGAGCAAAACGTCCGTAAAGCCGCCGGTGGATGCGCCGCAGTCAAGGCATGTCATGTCTGCGGGGGCAACGGGAAATACGTGCAACGCCTTTTCCAGCTTCAGCCCGCCGCGCGAGACGTAGGGCATTGATGTGCCGCGGACCTCTATCTTTTTCTCGGGGTCCACAGCCGTGCCTGGCTTGTCCACACGCTGGCCGTCAACGAAAACCTCGCCGGCCATTATCACGGCCTTGGCCCGCTCGCGGCTGGGCGCAAGGCCGAGCTCGGTTATAAGCTGGTCAAGCCTTACCTTTTTCATTTGCTTCCTCCATCGCGCGCTTTGCCGCGCTGACCACGGCTGCGGCGTCTATTCCGCAGACGCTCCGCAGCGTTTCCACGTCGCCGTGTGCCACCACGCCGTCGCCAAGGTTAAGAAGGCGGGCAAAGCGCACAAAAACTCGGTTTTCGGCAAGATAGGCCAGCAGCGCCTGACCCATGCAGCCGTGGGCGCAGACCTCCTCGAGCACTATGATGCGTCCGGTTTTTTTCACGGACTGCGCCGTGACGGGAAACTCGTCCGCGTCAAGGCGGTTGAGCTTTATAAGCTGTGTGCTCAGGCCGAGCGATTCAAGCTCAACCGAGGCGGCGAGCGCGTCGTTTATCATTATTCCGTGTGTGACCAGGGTCAGGTCCGTCCCATCGCGCAGCACGGCCTCAGCCAGGGAGGATGTATCGCGTGTGTGTACGCCCTCGCCGCCGCGGGGGTATCGCACCGCGGCGGGGCCCTTGGATTCCAGCGCAAGGCGCAGCATTGAGCGCAGCTCCGCGTAATTTGACGGGGCGTATATCGTCATGCCCGGCGTCTGACGCAGCAGGCCGAGGTCGAAGCTGCCCTGGTGTGTTTCCCCGTCGGCTCCGACGAGGCCGGCGCGGTCAACGGCCAGTACCACCGGCACACGGCCGAGGCCGATATCATGCACAAGCATGTCATAGCTGCGCTGTAAAAAACTTGAATACACCGCGAACACGGGCTTGAGTCCCTGCGCGGCCATTCCCGCGGCCATGGCCGCGGCGTGCTCCTCAGCTATGCCCACATCGAAAAAACGTTCGGGATAGCGCCCGGAAAACCAGCTCAAACCGGTGCCGTCCGCCATAGCGGCGGTTATGGCCACGATGCGCCCGTCCTGTGACGCCAGCCGGCTGAGCTCCTCGCCGAAAACCTCCGAAAAGGAGCTGCCGTGAGACAGGTCCACTCCGTGCGCGGGGTCAAAGGGGGACACGCCGTGGTATGCCTGCGGGTTTGCCTCGGCAGGGGCATAGCCCTTACCCTTTGTGGTGGTTACATGCACCAGTACGGGAATATTCAGACCGCGGGCATAGCGTATCACGCGGGTGAGGGTTTTGATGTCATGGCCGTCTATCGGGCCGAGGTAGTAAAAGCCCATGTCCTCGAATATAGTGTCCGGAAGAACCATGTCCTTTATCCATTCCTTGACGCCGTGCACCAGCTTGTGCAGGCGGATAAGCCGGCCGAGGGTTTTATGGTACAGCCGCTTGACAGCCAGATAGCTCGGCCGCACGCGCTGCCGCGCCAGCAGGCGGGACACCGCGCCGACATTGGAGTTAATGGACATGCCGTTGTCGTTGAGGATTATGACCATGCCCTCGCCGGAGGCGCCGCAGTTGGCAAGCCCCTCGTAGGCCAGACCGCCGGTCAGTGCGCCGTCGCCTATCACGGCGGCGACGGCGTAGTCCGCGCCGGTGAGCGTTCTGGCCTTTGCCATGCCAAGTGCTACGGAGATGGAGTTTGAGGCGTGTCCGGAGATACAGGCGTCGTCCGCGCTCTCGCAGGGCTTGGGAAAACCGGACAGCCCGCCGAAGCGGCGCAGGGTGTCAAACTGCTCGAGCCGTCCCGTGAGCATCTTGTGCGCGTAGCACTGATGGCCGACGTCGAAAACTATTCTGTCGCGCGATGTGTCGTACACTCTGTGCAGCGCCACAGTCAGCTCGACGGCCCCGAGGCTCGAGGCCAGGTGACCTCCGTTTTTGGATGCAGCGTCCAATATCGCGCCGCGGAGCTCCTCGCACAGCCGCTCAAGCTGGCTGCGGTCAAGCTTTTTCACGTCCGCGGAGGAGTGTATTTGTGATAATAAATCCAAATTCTTGTCCCTTCCGTCAGGAAAAGTCGGGAAATTTGTCCCCTCAAACGGAAGCTATACCAGTGAATATGCATAACTCCCATTTATATCATAATAGCAAAAATTGCCCCGAATTACAACAGTAACGGAGCAATTTTCGTGACAAAAATATACGAATATTTTAGTGAATATTTAAACATTTAATCAGTTATTTATTTCTGCCGGCCAGCTCGTCTGTAAGCTGAGACAGGAAGCCCGTGTCCTGAAAGGCAGCGAGACTGTGCTTGGCCTGCCGGCTCAGCCGCATAATCTCCTGCTCGCAGCCGCCGGGACCGAGAAGGCCGAAAAAGGTGGTTTTGCCGTCGCGTGCGTCGGAGCCGGCAGTTTTGCCGAGCTGTTCGGCCGTGCCCTGCGCGTCGAGCATGTCGTCGCGTATTTGAAAGGCCATGCCAAGCGCGTGACCGAAATCTCCCGCGGCGGCGAAATGAAGCTCCGCTCCGCCCGCGGCGGCAACTCCGATTTGACAGGCGGCTCTGATGAGTGCGCCGGTTTTCAGCGAATGGATATGGCGCAGGGAGGTTTCGTCTCCTGAGCTTGGCGGCGCGGCGGTGTCCAAATACTGCCCCGCGCACATTCCCATGCTTCCTGCGGCATGGGCAAGAAGCTGCGCGCATCGAACCACCCGCTCCGCCGGAAGGGGAGCGCTAAGCAGCGCGGCAAAGGCGTCGGCCTGAAGCGCGTCGCCGGCAAGCGTGGCTGTACAAACGCCATAGACCATATGGTTTGTGGGCTTGCCGCGGCGCAGCTCGTCGTTGTCCATGCAGGGCAGGTCGTCATGTATCAGAGAATAGGTGTGCAGCAGCTCTACGGCGCAGGCCGCCGGCATGGCCGCGTCGGTGTCCCCGCCGCAGAGACGGCAGAACTCCAGCACGAGCATCGGACGCAGGCGCTTCCCGCCGGCAGTGACGCTGTAACGCTCGCTCTCTCGCAGGCGGTCCCATGCAAGTCCGGCGGGGAGAAAAAATTCCGCCAATGCAGAGTCTATCTTCTTCTTATATTCCTCGGCCTGACTCATGGCTTTACTCCTGCTGGTCAAAGGGCAGCTCCTCCGGTTCGCCGTCGGGGCCCTTTCTCAGCCGCACGACCTGCTGTTCGGCTTCGTCGAGCATCGCGCCGCAGCGGCGGATAAGCGCGGTACCCTCCTCGAACAGCTTCATCGACTCGTCCAGAGCCACGTCGCCCTTTTCAAGGCTTTTGACTATCTCGTCTATGCGCTTGAGCGAAAGCTCAAACGACAGCTCTTTTTTAGGCATTGCTTTCCTCCGTTCTTTCCTTTTTCTCCTCTACGCGGCAGTACAGACTGCCGTCATGCAGCCTCAGACTCAGCGAGTCGCCCTCCTCCACGCATTTGACACTGCGTACTGCCGCGCCCGTGTCCGTAACGGCGACGGCGTACCCGCGCGCGAGTACCTTAAGCGGGCTGAGCGCGTCGAGCGAGGCGGCAAGGCGCACCTGCTCGCGCCGTGCTCCCGAGACGGTTTTCTCCGCCGCGGAGACAAGGTGTGCGCGCATGTAGTCAAGCTCCATGCGCTTTTGTTCTATGTAGCCGGTGGGGCTTTGGATAACGCGCCGTCCGCTCAGCTCATTGAGAGCGCGGCGCAGTGTGTCAAGCTTTTTGCGCACGGCCTGCTGCGCGCGTATTTCCGCGCCGAGCAGGGCCTCGCGCATTTCCGACTGGTCGGGCACTGCCAGCTCCGCGCCGTTGGACGGCGTGGCCGCGCGCAGGTCCGCGACATAGTCGGCAATCGTCACGTCGGGCTCGTGGCCGACGGCGGAGATGATGGGAATCTCACTGTCATATATCGCGCGGGCCACGCGCTCGTCGTTGAAAGCCCAAAGGTCCTCAATGCTGCCTCCGCCGCGTCCGGTGATGATGAGGTCGGCGACATTGCAGCGGTTGGCGTAGGCAAGCGCGCCGGTTATCTCGGCAGGAGCCTCGACACCCTGCACGCGCACGGGCATGACGATGATTTTCGCCATCGGCCAGCGCTTTCCGGACACGCGGATGATATCGCGCACCGCCGCGCCCGCTCCGCTGGTTATCACCGCTATGCGCGCCGGAAAGCGGGGAATCGGCTTTTTGTGCGCGGGGTCAAAAAGTCCCTCGGCGCTGAGCTTTGCCTTGAGCTTTTCGTAGGCCGCGTGTAGGTCGCCTATACCTTGGGGCTGGAGGGCGGTGCAGTAAAGCTGATAGGCCCCGTCGCGCAGGTAAACCGCCACCCGTCCCATGGCCACGACGCTCATGCCGCTCTCGGGACGAAAGCGCAGCTTTGACGCAGCGGATTTGAACATCACACAGCGCATACTGCTCTCGGCGTCCTTAAGCGTGAAGTAGTGGTGTCCGGAAGGGTAGACCTTGTAGTTTGAAAGCTCGCCGGCGACGCACACGCTCTGCAGCGCCTCATCGCTCTCAAGCAGGCCGCGGATGCGGATGTTGAGCTGACTGACGGAAAATATGTTTTCCCCCATAAGCGTTAAAACGGGCGCGCAATTACGGCGCGCCCTCTCCTTGTATTGAAATCAAAGCTCCGGCGCTTGACTGACCGGCTCGCCGGCTGCGTCCGCTTCACCGGTCACGGCGGGCTCCTCGGTTGGGACGGCGGATTCGCCCAGCTCTCCGCGTACAAAACTGCCCAAAACGCCGTTTATGAAAGCGGCGGTGTCGCGCTCTTCATAGCGCTTGGCAAGCTCCACGGCCTCGTTTATGGCTGCGGAGTTGGGCACATCATCCATG